>CAYWSI010000009.1:13757-26985 GCA_964460585.1 uncultured Algimonas sp. | reverse complement strand
ATGACGGCGAATTTGGCGGTGAGCCGGACCCTGTAAAGCTCGAGGCGATGTTATCCAGGGCCGCTGGCCGAGGAAGCGGCGAGGCAAAATTAAATTACGGCCTGAGATTTCTCGGCTCCGAGGATACAGCGCAATCAAACAAAGCCATGCGATATCTAAAGCAAGCCACGGCAGATGAAACCGTCAGAGACGCCGCCTATCCCGCCTTGCTAGACGTGCTTTACGGGGCGGAAGGTGAGAAATTTGAGGATTCAGTGGCGGCAAGGCGAACAGCGCAAGAATGCATCAACGTTACCCCCGGCAATGCAATCTGCCATTACATCCTCGCGCAGGATTTGGAAAATGGCTGGGGCGGCGCGGTGGATAAGCCCGCCAGTTTGAAACATTATCTTGAAGGCGCAAAGCTAGGCGAAATGCAGTCGCAATGGGCGCTCGGGATGAAATATTTAAATGGCGACGGTGTTGCGAAAAATGAACGTACCGCATTTGAACTCGTCAAAAAATCTGCGGATCAAGACTACCATGATGGTCTTTTGACTTTCGCGGCCATGAATGCCCTGGGTCAAGGCACGCCTGAAAACAAACGCGCCGCCTTTGAAACCTATGAACGGGCGGCCAGTTTTGGCAGCGGGCCCGCTATGAGAGGATTGGGTGCCATGTATTGTCTTGGTGACGCTCCTAAGACAGATAAAGACCTCTGCGCGGCGGCTCTCATCCTCGCCTATGATATGGAAGATGATTCCGCAGCTGATTTACTCGGCGAGTTTTTCCAAGTCGAAGATCAAGCCAGTTATGATGCATTGAAAAGCCGAACAAGCGCTTCGAGAACGGAACTGATGAGGCGGTATAATTTGGAATTCTGATTTGGTGCAGATTTACTCTGGAATCTCGGCTCATCCACTCGTAAAGCCCGCTGCATGACACAGCGTATCGACCAGACATTTGCCGCGCGTAAAGCCAAAGGCCAAGCTGCATTTGTGGCTTATATGATGGCGGGCGATCCCGACCGCGCGGTCTCGCAAGCCTTCCTCAATGCCCTGCCGGATGCGGGCGTCGATATCATTGAACTTGGCATTCCTTTCACGGACCCCATGGCAGATGGAATTGTGATTGAGAACGCTGGCATTCGCGCGCGAAAATCTGGCACGACCTTGTCCACAGTTTTGGAGATGGCTTCAGAATTTCGCAAAACCAATGACACAACACCCATCATCGTCATGGGCTATGCCAACCCCATCCACCATATGGGTTTCGCCAAATTTTCAGCGGCGGCAAAGGGCGCTGGCGTGGACGGCGCGATTATTGTTGACCTACCCCCCGAAGAGGACGCAGAGCTACGCGAAGCTTTCGAGCGACATGACCTCGCCCTTATCCGCCTCGCCACCCCAACAACTGATGCAGAGCGCCTCCCCAGCGTTGTCGCGGGCACAAAGGGTTTTGTCTATTATGTTTCTATGACCGGGATCACGGGTGATAGTTTCGCGCAAGCCGGATCAATTACTGAGCAAGTCGCGCGCGTGCGCAAGGCGGCCAACTTGCCGGTCGTCGTCGGCTTTGGCGTCAAAACACCCGCACGCGCCAGCGAAGTCGCCAGAGACGCGGACGGCGTTGTCGTCGGGACCGCCATTGTCAAAACCTTACATGAAGACGGCCCCAAAGCTGCGCTCTCGTTCATCCGCTCACTTGCCGAGGCGACCCATTCAGGCTAGGGAATCAGCCTATGAATTGGCTTCAAAAACTCACGCCCCCGGGCGTCAAATCCATCTTCACCAAGAAGGACACACCCGATAACCTCTGGGTAAAATGTCCGAAGTCGAATGAGATGATTTTCGCGGCTGACTTGCCGGGACTTTTGCACGTGACGCCCGCAGGCCATCATATGCGCATTGGGCCAAAGCTACGCATGCAATATACCTTCGACGATGAGGCATATGAAAAAGTCGATATTCCGGCTGTTGCCAAAGATCCGCTGAAATTCAAAGATGATCAGAAATATACGGACCGCCTCAAAAAAGCGCGCAATAAAACGGGCGATGACGATGCTATGTCCATTGGCGTTGGTACAATACGCGGTATCAAGACCGTCGTCCTTGTACAGAATTTTGCCTTTATGGGCGGCTCGCTCGGTATGGCCGCAGGCGAAGGCTTTATCCGCGCGGCGGAATATGCCGTTGAGAATAACCTACCACTCATAGCTTTCACCGCAGCGGGCGGCGCCCGCATGCAAGAGGGCGCGCTGTCTTTGATGCAAATGCCGCGTACGACGATTGCTGTGCAGGAACTACGCGAAGCCAATCTCCCTTATATTGTCGTGCTCTGCGACCCGACAACAGGCGGCGTCACGGCGAGCTACGCCATGCTCGGCGATATACACCTCGCGGAACCCGGTGCGCTCATCTGCTTTGCGGGGCCGCGCGTCATTGAAGAAACCATTCGCGAGAAACTGCCCGAAGGTTTTCAGCGCGCAGAATATCTGGAAGAGCACGGTATGATCGACCGCGTTGTCGCGCGCCGCGATATGCGGAAAGTCTTAGGCGATATTTTAGCCGTTCTGATGAAACAATCCGCCGATTATATTGTGGAGCCAGACCCTGTCTAAGCTCGGCACGGTCCTCGCGCAGCTCACAGCGCTGCACCCCAAGAAAATCGACCTCGGTTTGGACCGCATTGAACGGGTCTTAAAAGCGCTGGGTAATCCGCATTTAAAATTACCGCCCGCCGTTCATATCGCAGGCACAAATGGCAAAGGCTCAACGACAGCCTTTCTACGCGCCATGATCGAAGCCGAAGACAAGACAGCTCATATCTACACCTCTCCTCATCTCGTGCGCTTCAATGAACGCATGACCATCGCCTCCCAAGAAATTGGCGATGACGTTCTTTTGGATGTGCTACAGCGGGTGATGAAGGCCAATGGCGGCGCGCCTCTCTCCTTTTTCGAGGCGACAACGGCGGTGGCGTTTTTGGCCTTTTCCGAACGTCCCGCAGATTACGCCCTCATCGAAGTGGGCCTTGGCGGCCGATATGACGCAACCAATGTTTTTGATCCGGCCGTCAGCATCATAACCCCAGTCAATTACGATCATGCCGAATTTTTAGGCCGCGACCTCGCAGGTATCGCGAGAGAAAAAGCTGGCATCATCAAAAACCATGTCCCCGTCTTTGCTGGCCGACAGGAAGATTTAGTCAGTGCTGTGCTGCGCAATGAGGCAGCGAAACACCGCGCGCCCATTCAATTCCTGACTGAAGATTTTCGGGCTTACCGCGAACGAGACCGTCTGGTGTTTGATGCAGACGATGTCCTCATGGACCTGCCGCAACCCGCTTTAATTGGCGCGCATCAAATCGACAATGCAGGCGTTGCGATAGCCGTAGCGCGGAGCCTTGGCCTATCGGACAAAGCCATTGCAAATGGGCTAAAAACTGTGAGTTGGCCCGCACGTCTCCAGAATCTGACGACTGGGCCTTTTGCTGACATGGTAAGCGAATCGGGCGGCGAACTTTGGCTGGACGGCGGGCATAATCCTCACGCCGCTGCCGCCCTCGCCACGGTCATGGCCGAACTGCAAGATAAGGCGGAACGTCCGCTTATTCTCATCATGGGGATATTGGGAAATAAGGATGCAGGTAAATTTTTAGATGAATTTGCGGGTCTTGCGAGCGCGCTCATCGCCGTGGACATTCCGGGCTCGCCCTCGCTATCCACAGACACATTAAAAGAGCTCGCGGAGTATCGCGGAATAATTGGACAGGTCGGCGAAAATCTAACGGACGCCGTGCAGCGCGCCATTAACACAGGCGAAGCGCTATCACGTCAAAGCGCAGCGGACCCCATCATCCCGCCGCGTATTTTAATTTGCGGCTCTCTATATCTAGCCGGGCAGGTCTTAGCAGCCTAGCTTAAGCGTGTTCTTCAAGCCATTCCGTGAGTTTGGCCTTGCTCATTTCACCGACTTTCGTCGCGACGACTTGACCGCCTTTAAATATCATCAAGGTCGGAATACCGCGTACATGGAATTTACCGGGCGTATCTGGATTTTCTTGAATATCCATTTTCGCGATCTTGAGACGGCCTTCAAATTCATCTGAGACATCTTCGAGAGCCGGTCCCATCTTCTTACACGGACCACACCATTCTGCCCAAAAATCCAACAATACGGGTGAATCAGCCTCGAGGACATCTGCTTTAAAACTGGCGTCAGTGACGGCGTGCGTGGCCATGGTACTCTCCTAAATGGAATCAGTGTGTTGAGTCAGGAAATAGGGAGCGCGGCGACTTTCTGCAAGGCAGCATCGAGTAACGCATTTGGGAGCGGCATCAAATGCGGCCCATCCGTCCACAATAAAGCGCAGTTCACGACCTGTCCGGGATAAATTTCACGCGCGAGTTCACGGTAGGCCGCCATTTGTCCTAAATATAAATCCGCAACATCTTCGGGCTGTGTCGGCGGAGGGCGATTGGATTTATAGTCCACAATGGTCACACTATCTTGGGTCACGCAGAGGCGGTCAATTTGCGCGTTCAGATAGAGGCCATCAGGCAAGCCCTTTGCCGAGCCTGCCAAACTCACCTCGGCCCGAGAGCCATCTGCGAAAATGGGCGCAAACTCTGGATGTTCCAAAACGGCAAAGACTTCGTCTATGATTTGGCCACGTAATTTAGCCGCAACATCCTTATAACTTTCGAGCATTTTTTCCGCCGTGTCCCGCCTGCGCTCCATTGGAATTTCAGGTAATATCTCCAGCAATTTATGAATGAGATTACCGCGCCTAAACACGTTCACATCGGAGGCTTTCGACGGCGAGCGAACGGGCATGTCGACGGGCGGGTTTGAGAGCAAATGAGACGGCGTCACGCGCTGGCGGCGCCCTTCATGGGCGGCAGGCCGTGTCACCCAATCAGGCATGTCTGAGGCATTCGCCTCATCCACCTTATCTTCAACCGTGTAAGGTTCTGCGGGCGCGCCATATCTCAAGCCTGTTACCAATTCGCCGTCGACTTCCCGCGTGAAAGGCGCGTCATAAGTCTTTGCGTCCAAGGCTTCTAAACCGCGCTTGACCCAATCATACCAACATCCCGGTTTTAGCTTCGCATTATCCCGGCCCACATGCGGCCCGCAGACGATTAGGCGCGACTCAGCCCGCGTCATCGCTACGTAAAGCAAACGGAGTTGTTCTTGCTCCATGCGCGTTTTGGCGGCCTCTTTCACGTCGTCGACATAAGACGCGCCGTCTTTATTCCAAATTTGCCCGCCCGCTTCATCTGGCAAAAGAACCTCGCGCAGCGTCGGATTATTCGTCGTGTCAGGGAGAATAACGATAGGCGACTCTAGCCCCTTTGCGCCGTGAACCGTCATCACACGAACTTCGGCGAGACTACTATCCTGCTCACGTTTTATCTGAACCTCACCTTGAGAAAAGGCATGGAGGAAATTTTGAAGGTTCGGCGCGGCGCGGCTTTGATGTTCTAAAGCTTGATGCAAAAAAGCTTCCAAGGCGTCACGCGCTTCAAGAGATAAACGCCGATAAAAACGCTCGCGCATGGCGCAGCCATCGGCGTCTTTATAATCCAAAACCCGCGCATAAAAATCATAGGGCGTGAGACTGCGCGAAAACTCAATAAATTTAGATAGTATTTTATGCTCTTCTGGCGCGCGGGTTTCTAAGGCCTCCCAAAGCGACGCGGGACGATCTATCGCGACCTCCATCAATGCTTCATCGTCAAAGCCAAAGAGCGGAGATTTTAATGTCTCGGCCAATGACAAATCATCTGATGGCAAGAGGCAGACCCGCGACAGGGCAATTAAATCTTTGACGATGGTGGCGTCAGAGAGTTCTAATCGGTCTGCCCCCGCAATTGGGATTTCATGTCGTTTGAGCTGCCGAATAACAGACTCAAATAAAGGCCCGCGCCGCCGCACAAGAATGAGAATATCTTGCGCTTGAATCGGGCGCGTGCGTTTTGTCTTGCGATCGAAAATGGGCGCGCCAGTATCAATCCAATCCTTAATTGTTGCCGCAATTTTTTTGGAGAGGACTTCAATCTGATGCCCTTCTCCCGCCGCATCAACGGGTGTTGTATCCCAAGCTTCTTTCTCTTCTATTTTTTCGGGCGGCGGTGTGACGGGCCATAATTCGACGAGGCCTTTATCTTGGCGGTGAGCGATATGGCGGACCTCATCACTCGCGGGCGGGAACTCTTCGGGGTCAAACATCTGAGTCATTCCGCCGCAGTCAAACAACACAGCATCGACAAGATTCAACACCTCTTGCGTTGACCGGAAAGACATCGCCATACGAATATCCGTCGTCGCATGGGTGGAATGACGGCGAATTTCTGAGAGAAACTGTTCAGGTTTTGCGCCTTGGAATCCATAGATAGATTGCTTCTCATCGCCCACCGCAAATAATGTACGGGGCCGCATTGGGTCATCATCTGGACTTGGCTGAAAGAAAGGCGCGGCGAGAATATTGATAATTTCCCATTGTTCAGGCGATGTATCTTGCGCCTCATCCAAGAGAATATGTTTAATGCCGCCGTCTAATTTATAACGCACCCAATCCGCCGCTTCGGAATTTTGCAAGAGACGTCGAACGAAGAGAATTTGGTCAGAATAATCTAACCCTCTTGCGCGGTGCTTCGCCTCTGCATAGAGCGAGCTATAACGCCGCGCGATATTAAAAACGGATTCCGTTAAGGCAAAAATATGACTGGCACGAATGGCGTCATCTGCCTCCATAATGTCTAGCGAATGTGTATCAATCCAATCCTTCGCAATGTCATGCGTTTTGGCATCATAGAATTTCTTCCTGACATCAGTTTTATTCTGCGTGAAATAAATGTGCCGAATTTCACCAAGTGCTGTCAGTGCATCAGGCGCAGATAAAGCCCTCTCAATCATGGACCCACGTTTCACATCTGTTGCGCCGTCCGTTTTCAAAGCGGCTGAAACGGCCGCCATTTGCGCCGTGTCCAGACGTGACCAGAGCTTTTGCGCTATCGTGGATGGGTCTTTGTCTTCCCCAAGTTTAAGGCGGCTCGCTAAGCTGTCTAAACCTGCCACATCCCACGCCGCAATTTTTTGCGGGCTAAAGGCCATCCATTTAAATAAATCCTCCAAGGACGCATCTGCGCGTTCTAGAGTTAGAACGTCTAAGGCTTTAGCAAGCTCGCCTTCAGGGGCCTCCATCGCTTCGTACAGAATTTGCGTTTCCACATCACCCCGCAGCGCCGCCATTTCAACTTCATCTAAGGGTTCAAAACCAGGTAAAACACCTGCCTCAATCGGAAAACGCGATAAGATGCGCTCACAAAAAGCGTGAATGGTTTGAACTTTCAATCCTTCGGGTGTTTCCAAAGCCTTTGCAAAAAGCTCTCGTGCTTTTGGAAGCTCTACAGGCGGGGTCAAGGTTTCGGGCGCTTGCCCAAATAGAGTTGTTAAATCCTCATGTAACTTATCATCCTTCAAGACCGACCAATTCCCCAATGTCGCAAAGAGCCGTTCTTGCATCTCTGAGGCGGCGGCTTTGGTATAAGTTAGGCAGAGAATATCTTCGGGCTCCGTCCCGCCCAATAGGATACGCGAAACACGATCAACCAAAACGCGGGTTTTACCCGAGCCCGCATTCGCCGCCGCGAGGCGCGTTCCCGATGGGTCCGCCGCCATGCGCTGCGCATGTGTCGCCCATTCCAGCGGTGTCATAGAAGCAATATCAGGCATCGCCTTTGCCTCCATCCATGCCTGCCCATTCAGACCGCCGCGCGAGATCGTCAAAATCGGACCAGCTATTTGTATATTTAGAGCGGACTTGCGATTCATAAGGCGTCGCAGGATCGTCATAACGGTCAATCAGCTTGGTCAGCGTCTCAATCGATTCCTCTACGAGTTGCTCGACCGGTTTTTTCTTCTCCCCGATAGGCGTATATTTGAAGTCTCCATTGGAGCCCTTTATCCGCATATAGCCAAGACGGGCTGTGTTGGCCGCTTTATGCCCCTTCAGCCCGCCTTCGCGTAAAATAAAAGCTGCGAGGGGTAACTGCGGGTCGAAGCCTGCCGAAACTTCGGCGTCACTGGCAGGAGCCCCCGTTTTGAAATCCACAAAACCGTAACCTTCAATGCCGCGTTCGACATAATCCATTTTCCCACGCACCGTGAAATCACGGTCTGGGATTGTGGCTTCGCCCCAAACTTCCAAACCTTTTTGTTCAAAACTATCTATCGCCCGCGCATTTAATTCCGTCCGCAAGCCCTCTGCAATAACTTGGAATCGCGCGTTTTCTTTCGCAATAATTTCAGGACTATATCCATAGAGATGGAAAGCTTCATTCAAGGCCTCAATCATGGCGGCATCATCAGTTTCCGTGAAAGGCGCTGTCTTTTGCTTTAAGAAATTTTCGATACCTAAGTGAATGGCAGAGCCAAATTCAGACGCCCCATTTTGATGGCCCAAATCTTTCAATCGTTTGAGACGAAGCACATGTTTTCCATAGATTGAATAAGGATCGCGGATAAGAGTTTTAACTTCTGTGATGGATAAGCTGCGACCTTTCTCGGTCGTCCAGCGTTTATCTTTCGCAGGGGCCGGCTTTGGCGCTTCGGCAGGTTTCACATCTTTGGCGGAGACGAAATCGAGCTTTTGGGCAAGCGTTAAATATTGGTCTGCCGTGCCAAGCCGCATCTTCACGCCCGCCTCACCGACCGCGCCTTGCAAGAGTGTCTTTAATCGCCACACCCAACGGGACGCAATAGTCGGACCGGAGTCCGAGCGTTTAGACCGCGTCAGATAGACTTTAGGGTTAGAGGCTAGCTCAAAAAAATCATGGGCCGCCAAACCATATCGGCGTTCCGGCAAAGAGAGTTTCATATCACGGCGCATGCCGCGCGAAAGAAAAGGCCCCGGCGAGGGACTTGCAGGCCATATGCCTTCATTCAGCCCGCCGAGTATAATGATATCGGCGTCGAGCATCCGCGCTTCCAATGGCCCTAAAATCGAGAGGCGTGGATGCGTGCCGCCACGCGGACGCACAACACTCCCCGTCATCAGTTGCCGCATAAGGTGCGCAAAACCTGCCGCATCTACATCAGGGAGATTATCTCCATAAACGACAATATGTTCTAATAATTGCGCGGCCCGTTCTCCCGCCTCGCCCCGCCATAGGAATTGACTGCCCTCTTGCTCGGGACGCCGCGCAATCGCTTCCGCAGCCGAAATAAGCGCCGAGGCCCAGACGGGCGCAGGTCCGTTTCCATCCAATTCAATGAGAGGCGCAAGCGCATCATTCAATGCGTTTTCAATCTCACTCAACGCCCGCGGGGGCTCCCCTATTTTTTGCTCAACACGATAGGCCGTGCGTTCAATGTTGTGCCAGGTCGCCAGAACCTGCGCGGGCTCCTGCCCTAACCCTGTCAGGCTATGACCAAATAACACCGCTTTTTCCAAGGGGCTTTCAGGCGATTGCGAGACGGATAAAACCGCATCTAAAAACACGCCGATTGATGTCTCCGCCAAAGGTTCGCCTTGGGACATATCCACATCGACATCCCAGCGACATAGCCGCGCCCTCACCCGCCGCGCCAAAGCTTGGTCTGGCGTGACAAGCGCAGCGGTTTTCGTTTTATCTTCCAAGGCTTCGCGAAGAATAAGCGCAATGGCCAAGGCTTCCTCGGCATCGGACCGCGCTTCAATCAGGGATAAGCCGTCAACCGCGTTGTCGAATATGACAGAGCCAAAATCAGTTTCTAGCTTTTCAATCCGTGCGAGCCAATCAGCCGTGCGAGACGCTGGTACGAGCGCTTCTTCTAACACCCGCGTCCGTGCGAGACGGTTTTTATCATCGAGGTTCGCCCCAACAAAATCTTTGACAAAATCCCGAACCTCTCCACGATCAATATCTAATCCATTAATTAAAAGCTTCATCGCATATTGCGGATGTTGCTCGTCAATGCTGTCCCACGTCTCGTCATTATCTGTGGCTTGAAAGCCCGGCAGGATAACCAGTCCTTTTGGCAGGTTCGCGACTACGCGCATCAAACGCCGCGTCGCCCGCAGGCTCCCGGTCGAACCTGCAATCACAACTGGATAATCTGGCGGATTGTCGAGCCAATGCGAGGCCAGCGCATCGAGGAGTTTCACCTTGCGGCTTTGCGGCTCTTCCATATTTAATTCAGCTAAACGCGCGGGCCAATACTCTTGAATAATTTTATAAAGTGTCGCCGCGTCTTGGAAATGTTTCGCCGCTTCGCCCATAAGCCGAGCCCAAGCTTCACTTTCTGTCAGCTTCGCTTCTTCTAGCGCGGCATCATCTAAAATCGCAAGCAAGGGGTCTGCCATCGCCAAGGCCGTTGCTGCATCCAAAGGTAAATCCATAGCGCGCGCATGATAGGCCGCCACAATTTTCGCCATTTCAAAACGGCGTAAAGTCGGGTCAATACTCGGGCCAACTTTGCCAACTAATTCCCCTGGCTCAAAAGGCGGCTCTTCCGGGTCAATATCCGCGAGCGGGCGCAGGCGCGGCAAGAGCGCAGCGCGGATGCCGTCTTCTGTTGCGGCCGTGAAAAAAGCTTCCCCTAATCCGCGAACAGCGCGGCGCGTAGGCAGTAAAATAAGGCCCGATTGCAGCTCTTCGCCAAATCTGGTGCGAAGTCCCTTGGCCAAATTATCCAAGAACGGAACGCCAGACGGCATGTTATAAACATGAGGTGCGCTCACGTAGGCGTCGCCTCGGCTTGCAAAATAGCTTCGGCTTCATCGCGGGCTTGCGGGTCGCCAACATGCATCCAAAACCCGTCCATCGGATGACCAAAAATAGTCCCTGCCTCTAAGGTTTGATTCCAAATGCGGTTGCGAGAAAATGGCTCAATCGGCTCTTTCGCGAGGCGGTCTAGTACTGTGATTTGCACGCCAGCATAGACATAGGGCGCAGCCTCCCGCTCGCCGCGACGTTCCAACCCCCCATCATGGGCGAAGAGAAAATCCCCTTTGCCGTGATAGCCGAGAGTTCGGTCTATAGGTGCGAGCAGAAGCAGGTCTTCCATGATGTCTGCGTCCCAACGCTTCATGAGAGAGGTGATAATCGGCCCATCATCTTCCGTCCAAATCGCGTCGATATTACAGGCTAGAACAGGGCCTTCTCCCAATAAAAGGAGAGCTTTGACCATGCCGCCGCCTGTTTCCAATAACGTCTCGCGCTCATCAGAAATAATAATCTCTGGGCCTGTTTTACGGGTCTTTAAATGCGCCTCCAAATGGTCCGCATGGGCGTGAACATTGACAACGGCGCGCTCAACCCCTGCATCGGCCAAACGGTCTAACATATGATCGATGAGCGGCTTCCCGCCGACCTCCACCATAGCTTTGGCACGGTCATTTGTGAGCGGGCGCATGCGCGTGCCATGCCCTGCGGCGAGCACCATAGCCGTTTTAATCATGATAATACCTCAGGCAAATGACGGGCAAACCATTCCCGTATCGGCGCGACAGCGGGATGGGCAAGATCATCATTTAAATGCCATTTCACCCGCGTTAGCAAAGCTCGATATTGAGGCTTGCCAAATTTCAAATCTGCCCGCACAGGGAAGCCCAATAGTTTCGTGCCGCGCTGGACAGACAAAACAGCATATGCCGCCCGAAAATCAGAATCATTTTTGATTTTTGCCGCGCCGCAAAAAGCCGCAATCAATTCATCCTTCAACGCCGGAGACACATCACGGCGAATATCTGTTATTAATGACATGAGATCATAGGCAGGATGAACAAATAATCCGTCTTGAAAATCAATCAAACCAACTTTTGCGACCGACTCGCGCTCTGGCAACCAAAATAAGTTCTCAGCATGAAAATCGCGGAGCGCCAATCCTGGAGCATGCGCTGCAAGATGACGAAAGCTCTCCTGATACAGGCCATAAAATTCTGACCTCATATCATTAGAAATTTCTAACCCCGCATCTGGAGCATACCAATCTAGGAATAAATCCGTCTCGGCCAAAAGCGCTACATCATCATATTCCCGCACACGCCAACTCACATCACGAAATTGCATCTGAGCGGGGAAGGAACTTCTATAAATCTCGCCAAGGCATTCGGTTGCCGCAAAATAAAGCGGCGCTTCCATCGCCGGGTCAGACTCTATGGCTTTCGCATAAACATTTCGTCCAAAATCTTCGAGCAGAAGTAGCCCTGCCTCTAAATCAGCTGCCAATATCTTCGGCGCAGAAAATCCGCGAATGACAAGCTCATTAGAGAGGCAAGCAAAGGCCGCAGGTTCTGGTCCCGCGAGGCGTGCTAAGGCGTTATAGCCCAGCGCCTTACGCTCAGCGGGGCTCGCACCTTCAGGTTCAGCAGGCGCTTCTGCGCCGCGCGGGGCGTCCATGAGGACGGCAACTTCATCGCCCCGCGTCAGGCGGAAATATCGGCGCGTAGAGGCATCGCCCGGAAAGCTCTCAACCGCAGCAGCACCCCAGCCCGACGCCTGAATAAAGGCGCGTCTTTCAGCTTCGCGATCAGACATCCCGTCCCTCCCATCCCGTGAGCGTGACGCGGCGGCCCTCTCCTTCAAAAGTAATTTCAATTTTCAAAGCCTCATCTGGTAAGAGGTCTCCCAATCGATCCGGCCATTCTAGCAAGCAAACCTCTTCCCCCATGGCGTCTATAAGGCCTAGCTCATAGGCCTCATCTGGATGTTCCAAACGATAGAGGTCGCAATGCCAGAGTGTAAATTCTGGAAAGTCATAGGTCTGGACCAGCGTATAGGTGGGTGATGGTACGATTTCATGCGGCAAGAGACTTTGCACCAACCCACGCGCCAAGGTCGTTTTCCCTGCCCCCAAGCCGCCAATCAGCGCGACCGTATCGCCTGCGCGAAGTGCGCGGCCCAATCGGGCTCCTAACTCTAGCATTTCGGCTTCTATCAGAATTGTGAGGTGCTGCACAGTTTACGGTCTAGCGTCTTGCAATCGCGGTGCAAGCGCTTAGATACACTGCGACGACATTGAATATGAGTGAGAGCTTACATGCCCAAAATCATCTATATCGACCACGCTGGCGAGCGCCGCGAAGTTGAAGCCAAAAATGGCGCCTCCATCATGGAAGTTGCCGTACAAAATATGGTGCCTGGCATTGATGCGGATTGCGGCGGAGCCTGCGCTTGCGCGACTTGCCATGTTTATGTCAGCGAAGCCTTCTTGCCCAAGCTTAAAGAAAAAGACGACATGGAAGATTCCATGCTCGA
>CAYWSI010000009.1:0-13657 GCA_964460585.1 uncultured Algimonas sp. | reverse complement strand
AGCTTCTTTCGGCAGATAACAGGTGACATGTGTCCCCTGGCCTTCGGCGCTTTCAAGCTCCACCCAACCACCGTGCCGCTCCACGAAGCGCTGTACGAGCGCAAGGCCTAGACCTGCCCCGCCCCGTGAGCTTTGGAAACTCTCAAACACCTGGCTCTGCTTATCCGTTGGAATGCCAACACCATCATCTTTGACCCAAATTTGAACGCCGCCGCCCGGCGCCCGTTCACCGCCTAGAAGAATGAGGCCACCCGGTTTGGTGAACCGCAATGCATTAGACAGTAGATTATAAACAATTTGTTTGATGCGTGTTTCATCCGCGCGGATTACGCCAATGTCCGGTGGACAATCCAACTCCATCGATATTCTCGTATCGTCGGCTTTCGTCGCGACATAATCTAAGGCATGTGACAACACCTCATAAACATCGACATCACCCAAATCGAGATTAAGGACATTGGCTTCAATCGCCGCAATATCGAGAATATCATCAATAATCTTAGCGAGGTCTTCTGACGCGCTTTGTATCGCGAACACATATTCGCTTTGCTTGTCATTCAATTCGCCTGCACCGTTATTTTGTAGGAAATCCGCATAGCCTGAAATTGTCGTCAATGGTGTCCGCAATTGATAGCTAACATGACCTACAAATTCGGATTTCATACGGTCCGCTTCTTCCAAAGCCTCCGCACGTTCAATCAAAGCGGCTTCCGTTTTACGGGCCGAGGTCACATCATCCCACGCCACCAATGTTGCGCCGTCAGGTAGAGGTTTAGAGAGCCATGTCAGCATTTTATCGTCAGAACGGCGAATTTCGCCTTCGACCTGCCGCCGTACTTCAGGATTGGAATCCGTTGCGCGCGCCTTCAAGTCATTCCAAAAATCACGGTCATGATAAAGGGGAAGACATAAATCTATCAGAGAAGAGAAACGCGGCGCCTCCTTTAAATCCTCTTCAGTCAAATTCCACATGCGGGCGAAGGCATTATTATGAATTTTCAAACGCCCATCTGTTCCGAAAACCGCAATCCCCTCTGAGAGTTTATCCAGCGTCGCGCGTTGCACATTGATAAGCGTGCCAAGACGCCCCTCAAGGTCAATGCGGTCCGTCATATCCGAAAACATCAAGGTGATACCGCCCTGAGGATCGCGCATGCGAACGAGACGAAGGGTGCGGCCATCTTGCAAATGCCAGAGCGTTGCTGGCATTTCAGACGGCCATTCGGTATAAAAGCTTAGCTCCTCTGATTTCCAAATTCCGTGGTCAGGTTTTGCAGGCACTTGTCCGCGTTCACGCATATGATCGAGCCACTCACCATGTGTGGGGCGGTCCCGAGACCAAGACGCGTCTAATCCGAACATGTTGCGGAACGCTTCATTCTCGAAACTCGCCTTCTTATCACTCCCAAAAATCACGACGGCTTCGTCCATAGAATTTAGTAATTTGTCATGAGCTTCAAGCTGCTGCTCGAGCTTTCCACGTAAAGTTTCCGTTTCGTCGGCGTTGGTGGCCATCCCCGCCACGCCGCCATTGATTGGGAATAGCGAGATAGATGTCGCCCGTCTCTCGCCGTCCAGAACAATATGACGCATAGTTCTAAGGTGATTTTGTGTGGACAGACATGCCTTCGCATCTTCAAGACAGCGTTGATCTAAATGAATTTGATTTTGCGTAACATCTCGAACATCTGATGCGCCGACCGCATCCACATAGGCTGAATTAACCCAATTTATTCGACCCGCACTATTCATTCGCCAAAGCGGAAATGGCGCGCGGCTCATCATCTCGATAAAAGCAATAGGGTCGGTTTCCGATGTAATACGAGAATTTTCAAATCGAGAAATTGCGGCCCTCTCATCTTCACCCCGAATAGAGGCATCCTCTAACCAAAGCACAACTTGCCAGCCTGCCACCCGCCCATCCGCTTCAATAATATTACCTTCAGGCAAAACGATTGAGATGGAGAATGATTCGCCCTTTGTCCGTAGATTTTGAACATAGGTCCGCAAGGGTTGAGAATCTGGCCGTTCGGAAATTGTATTGAGGTCAGCCACACCATCCAAGACGCGCATCGCTAATTGACTGGACGGTCCGGGGTCCGCGAAGCGCATCATTGAGGCGAGCGCCGCTGGGCTACCTAAAACTTTTGGATCTCCCCAGCCCATATCAGAAGTGACAGTGCCTTCCTCCCAGACGAGGATAAGTCCCGGATAGGCCCCCATGATGGAATCATAAGACCCGAGGCGTCCATCGAGCAGGGTCGCTTTCTTTTTCCAACGCTCGGCAGAAGCCCCTTCTCTCAGTGAGAGACGCATAGCAAACATGATTGCGACAAAGGCGACAACAACCGCACCAAGCCCCACCCATGTCATAATGTTAGCATCTGCAAACATCGACGACTTCCCTTAAGACTAACCCTATGAGCCATTACATAGGGTTATTGCTCACGGCTCTACAGAACCAAATCCATATGTTAAAGGTGAGATTGTAGTCGGGGATGCAAATTTAGCGGTACAATACAGCTAAGCTTAGAGAAACGGGCTACCGTCTCTGGGTCCAAAGTCCAAATATCGCCTGTTTGGTCTGCCTTTTCATATGCCGCACTTGCTGGCCCTGAAACACCTAGTGAAAAAGCTTCCATTTCACCCCCCAAGATTCACTGCGCCTGCCTGATATTTCAGTAAAATTCGGCAATTGACTAAAGGCGCTTCGGGCGGGCGGAATTGCCAAGCCTCTACCGCCGAGATTGAAGCCTTATCAAATGTACCGTTTGGCAATGACCGTTCAATCCGGACATTGTCCGTCAGGCCATCTGAGGTTAAATCTAGCCTCACGATGGTCCAACCTTGCAGTCCATTTCGAAAGGCGGATTTGGGATATGCCGGCAGATCAAATTTAATCGCCGCTAAATCTTCACCCCCAATACAGTCATCGGGATCGGAATAACCTTTGACCCAAGGATCAGGTGGATAGGCTGAGCGCGGCGTAAAAACCTTTGTCGAGCCACAAGCCGACAGTCCCAGCGTGAGAATAAGCCAATAAGGCTTCATTCCCCTTCCCCGAAACCATTCTCAACTAATTTCGTCAAAGCCTCAACAACAATACTTGCTTCAGGGCCTTCTGCCGTGACGGTAATGTCTTCCCCACAGGCAGATCCGAGAAGTAAAAGCTCCATGACGCTATCGGCCTCAACAGATTCGGCACATACATCATTATGACTTCTAACGCGAACCTCCGCATTATAGCGCATGACACATTCCATAAATTTATTAGACGCACGGGCATGAAGACCGCGTTCATTCACAAGAGTCATTCTAGCAGAGGCCGAGGACATGAGTGATTAAGTCTCACCCGATAGGATTTTTGAAGCAATTGCGATGTAGCGCTGCCCAGCTTGTTTCGCCTTCAGGCTCGCATCTTCCAGAGACGATGTTTCGCGGGCCTCTGACAGCTTAATCAACATGGGTAAATTTACGCCTGCGACAACTTCGACTTTACCGTCTTGCAACATGGATATCGCGAGATTTGAAGGCGTACCGCCAAACATATCTGTCAGTAAAATAACGCCCGCGCGATTATCAACGCGCTCCACCGCCTTGCGAATATCATCGCGTCGGCGTTCCATATCATCATCTGGCCCAATGCAAATGGTTTCCATTGCATCCTGCGGCCCGACAACATGTTCTGTCGCGCGGCGAAGCTCTATGGCCAATTGGCCGTGGGTTACAATGACGAGACCGATCAAGTCGACACCTCAATTTATAAAATCAGACTTCATCCTAATCAAAATTTTGCAGCGCTGTGAAGTGTTATTTCCGACATAATGACGGATTTAACAGAGCGACCCTCTATCCAATTGCAATCAAATTCGCTTGGGTTTCATCTCGATGCTTTTTCAAATATTTCATAAAGGGCGTCCCGCCCGTACCAACGGAGGTATCATTTCCTGTGGCCTTGCGTTGCTGCTTATTTATATAGCTCGCTGCATATTCCAAATGGCGGGTTCGGAAATCAGCCACCGCCTGAACATTCGCATTATAAGCCTCAGATAATTTCGCGTTAGATGTTTCAATAACGAAATCCCGCAAGCGGCTTTCTGCGCGTAAATCATCAATAAAACGGCGATGCCCTGGCGGACGATAAATATGCAGCTCATCTAAATAAGCCTTCATCGGATCAGCCGCATGCCCCACACCGAGCAGCGCATCCATGCAAGGGACAATAGAGGACTGTGAACCGGTTTGGCCGCGGTAGCTTTGCGGCGCCCCGCCATGCGCCTCAACGCCCTCATACATAACCCCATTTGGAAGGGCGGGGTTATCTTTCCACCCATGAATATAAGGCCTGACGCGCTCGAAATAAGCATAGGGGTCGCAGCGCTCTGGCATACGGTCAAAGATATGTTTGAGGTCCGTCCAAACCTCCGCGATTTCATTTAATAACCGCGTCACTTCCGCAGTATTGCCTGCCGCAACAGTTTCGATGACAGCTGGCATACGCGCCAAAGCCGCACCGGCGCGTGCTTCAATCGCGACATGCACTAAGATGAACCAATTTTCGTCTTGACCGCCTGAGAAATTTTGAATGACGTAGATATTAGATAAATCAACGGGACCATTCGGGTCATGCAGCCCCCAATTATCTAAAACATATCCGCTATAAGGGAGAAGTGGTTGCTGACCAAGCTTATCCGCCAAGGCACACATTGGACGCGCCAAACATTCTGGCAAAACCGCAGAGGCCTCAGCTTCGCCCCAGACATAGGCTTGAACCATAAAACTATAATGCACCATGGCCGCCCGAGCTTGGGTCTCAGATAGACCCTCTACATCCTCTTCCGTCAGAAGTGGCAAATCCTGTCGTAAAAGCTCTCTGACCCGGCCCGTCGTCATCATTTGCGGTAAGCTCATCGCGACTTTTTGAGCGATAGCCCAATCCCCGCTCAACTCAACGGCGGTCGCATCATAACTACATAAAAAACCGCGGGCTTCACTGATGTCGTAAGTCTCTAAACTAGCTATGGGCATAATGATTCTCCTTCTCGAAGCATAAATAACTTATTTAGAGCTGAATATTCTTGCATATTGTGTCAATAAATCAGTATTTGAACAATATATGATAGAATTAGACCCGCATAACGCCGCAATATTGCAATATCTTCAAGAAGATGGACGCATGAGCAATATTGAGCTCGCAAAGCGAGTCGGCCTCTCACCCTCGGCCTGTCTTCGCCGTGTCCAAGATTTAGAGCAGCGCGGCATATTGAAAGGCTATCGCGCCATCATCGACCGCAAAGTTCTCGGCCTTGATGTCGTTATCTTTGTGATGGTCGGGCTCAGCGGTCACTTACGAAAAGACGCACAGGCCTTCGAGGCTGCCATGGATAAAGCCCCAGAAGTACAAGAATGCCACAACATTACGGGCAGTGTTGAATATTTACTGCGCATCGAAGTCGCAGACCTTTCAGCCTATAAGGCCTTCCACGCCGATAGATTAGGGACGCTTTCAATGGTCAGTACAATTACGTCCCATATTGTTTTAGGCGCGTCCAAAGACCGGCTGGGATAAAGGGTCTTTAATTTTCAGAGGATGGGCGCTGTCTGGGAACATCAACCGTGAATTTTGCGCCAATGATTTCGCCCTGCTCATTCATGCGGTTTTCTGCGAATATCTTACCGCGATGGGCCGTAATAATTTGACGGCAAATCGCCAGACCTAATCCTGAATGACTACCAAAACTCGCCCCTTTAGGCCGCTGGGTATAAAACCGATCAAAAACCGTTTCCAAATTATCTTCCGGAATGCCCGGACCGTCATCTTCGACGGTGAAGACGACGCGGCCACCCTCTTTCTTGGCCGTGACAACCACTTCGCCTGTCTCAGGAGAGAAGGTCAGTGCATTATCAATGAGATTACGCAAAACTTGAGCAAAAGGTGTTTCATAAGCGCGGATATAAATCGGTGCATTCGTATCTATAGAGCTCGCATTCACAACACGCGCCCCCTCTTGCGAGCGTGTTTGTTCATAAAATTCGACGATATTCATCGCGATTTCTCCGACATTCAATGTTTCAGCGGTTTCCCGAGCCAGATTCGCATCCACTTTGGACGCCTTAGAAATATCAGAAATAAGCCGGTCCATACGGGACACATCTTGCTGAATAATATCTACTAATTTTTCGCGCTGTTCTTTCGTCTTCGCGACTCTTAACGTATCTGAAGCTGAACGCAGGCTGGTCAATGGATTCTTGATTTCATGCGCCACATCTGCCGCGAAATCAGCAATATCATCAATACGGTTATAAAGCCCTTCCGTCATTTCCCGTAGAACCAAAGAGAGATCGCCAATTTCATCCCGGCGATGTGACAGATCTGGAATAGCGTCGCGTTTTTTTGCACTGCGCGTCACAATCTCGGCCGCGCGCGCAAGGCGGCGCATCGGCAAGCTGATAAATAGGGTCAACCCAAAAGATGTCAGAAACATCGCTAAAAACGCGAGGAGAATAATAGGCGCCAAGGCCTGCCGCTCCGCCGTCACAATCGAGCCAACATCACTGCTCTCAACCGTTACAACACCGAGAACTTGTTGAACCCGCTGGATCGGAAGGGAAACAGTCACGATAAGATTATCATCGGCGTCAAACCGCTGGCCATAGCTGCTCTCCCCTTCCAACCCCGCACGCACCTCGGCTTTTAGGTTGCGGCGAAGATTTTCACGTCTGGCTTTCCGCCACGGCAAATTATGTAATTTATCGTCAAACCAATTCCGTATATTTTCGCGCCAAATGTCTTGTTTCGGTCTTTCAGGGCGCTCCGTCAAAATTGGATCGAGAGTCTCTATTGTAATCTCATCACTCAACCGACTTGTATCTGCGACTAATTCGCCCGATTTATTATGCAGACGGACGCGCCAGCCCTCTTGCACATTGACGCCGCGTAAAACTTGCCGCGCCCCGTCCACGTCCAATTGCGCGGTTCCGCCATAGCCCGTGGCTTGCTCTCCAATCACAGTCGTAATTGTGGAGGCTAGAGACTTAAGATTATCCACTTTCGCATTAATCAAGCCAACTTCAAAGCGGTTCATCGCTAAGGCACCCGTGACCAAAATAATCAATCCGATGAGATTAGAGAGAAAAATATTACGCGTCAGCCGCGAGGTCCATAATGACCGCCGCGCACCCCGCCGACGATTTCGGCGCAGACGCTTTCGCTTAGGTTCTTGTGGGATCGTCTCAGGCATGTTCGACCTTATTATCAGGTCAAACGCGCAAGGTCTTGTTCGAATTCACTCAGAATTTAAGCTTCTTTATATTTATAGCCCACACCATAAAGCGTTTCGATACCGTCAAAGCTCTTATCTGTTTTACGGAATTTCTTACGCAGCCGTTTAATATGGCTGTCGATTGTACGGTCATCCACATAGATTTGGTCATCATAGGCCGCGTCCATAAGTTGGTCACGAGACTTCACATAACCGGGTCTTTTGGCGAGCGCTTCCAAAATCAGAAACTCTGTCACAGTCAGCCGCACAGCATTCCCATCCCATGAACACGCATGACGATTTGGGTCGAGCAGTAATTTCCCGCGCCGGATAACCTTATCATCCCCCTCTTGTGGGGTTGGCAATTCTATATCTGTTAGTTTTGCGCGGCGCAAAACGGCCTTGATGCGCTCGCCTAGCAAACGCTGGCTAAAAGGCTTGGTGATATAATCATCCGCGCCCATGTTAAAGCCAATCGCTTCGTCAAATTCGTCATCCTTAGAGGTCAGGAAAATCACAGGCAGGTTTGACGTCTGGCGCAAACGGCGGAGCAATTCCAATCCGTCCATACGCGGCATTTTGACATCGAAAACCGCGAGATCCGGTGGAGATTTTCGCAAGGCTTCCAAGGCTGTGACGCCATCATGAAATTTTCGGACTTCATAGCCTTCACTTTCCAAAAACATCGAAACAGATGTGAGGATGTTTTCGTCATCATCAACGAGAAAAATTTTAGGCATAATGCGTGTCCCAGCCTGTTCCGCGACATTTCGCGGTGAATATTCTTTCTGTCTCACTAAACTCATCGTCTGCATGGCTCAACCCTTCTCCTATGTCATATTCTATTTCAGGGTTTACAGAGCATCTTCGTCAGAGTGTTGACGAGAATAAGGCAATGTTAGGGCAAATTCTTAATATCAAAATAGACTCGTGCAGGAAACGACTTGCCGCGAGGCGGCGCGCTCCTTAGATAGGACAAAACTACAAAGAGCCCTTTCCATGAGTCTACTCGCATCCCTTATTACATATTTTATCATGCCGCTTTTCAGCCTGATATTTTTTGTCTTTATTATCTATGTAATTATGAGCTGGTTATTCATGCTGAATATCGTGCCCCCGCATAATCCAACAGCCCGTAAAATTTTCAACCTGCTCAGTAGTGTCGTCGACCCAATCGTTGCGCCGTTTCGAAAAATCATTCCTCCACTGGGTAATTTCGACATGGGGTTTTTCTTTGCCGCCATGCTTCTCTATTGGATCAATGGCTATCTATTGCCGCAAATCGTCCGCAGCCTCTTATCCTAGCGCGGTTTGGCGCTAAGACTTGGGATCATCCAAAAGGCTGTCCAGCCTATCGGCTAGGCCCTTATCTTCCACCTGATTTTCACTTGGGGCTTCGGGGCTGACCGGAGAGCCTTCATCTTTTTTGATTTCTGGGTCTTCAATTCCCGGCAGGCGTAGTGGCGCGCGCCTATCGAAACGTGGGTGGATTAATTCACCTGTATCCCCAAATGAAAAGACGAGGCGGCGCCAATCTTGCGGTGAATAGTCAAAACTCTCACCGCTTGGATCAAGGTCGGACCAATCGGCTTCTCGCGGGGCAATAGCGGCCCGCTGCAACCAAAGCCGGGCATCTTTTGGATTATTCAAACGCTCCTCAGATTGTGCCGCGAGCACGCAGAGGCGCGAAGACGGCGTTTCATTTCCGCGCAATAGCGGACTTAATATCGCCCAAGCTTGTACTGCATCCCCGCGCCGCAAATGATCTTCTGCGAGAATAATTTTCGTCTCGCGGTGATTAGGCGCTTGCTTCACGAGAGCGGCCAATCTCTTGTCCCGAGTTTTATTATCTGCGTTTTCTAATGTATCCAAAAAGGACAGAGAAAGAGCGGGATGCGCGGCTTTGGACCAGCTTTTTTCGATTAATTTTGAAGCCGCTTTTGGATCACCTTGAATTTTATACAGCTTCGCAGCCAGTGCCGTCGCGGGTGCAAATTCAGGGGCATACTTATGGGCTTTCACAGCTAGCTCTAATGCAGAGGCATAATCGCCCTCATCATGGAGCCTGTCAGCTTCTGCTGTATTCAAAACCGCGCGGCGGCGGCGTGCGATATTTTTCTCGACATGTTTGCGCTGTTCACCCGCCTCAAGGCTTTTTTCCGCATCTAACCATTGATGATTAGCAACTTCAGCCTTGAACAAAGTATCAAAGGCCCAACGTGCATCAGGATTAGTGCTGTAAGCTTCCCGGCATTGTGCAATCGCACCAGGAAGATCGCCCGTCGCCAACATATTTTGCGCAAGGCCGCGCTGCGCTGTTGCCCGTGTTTTATCGCTACCCAGCATGGCTTGATAATGTTCGACGGCCACATCGCGGTCACCAGAAGCTTCGGCCGACAGCGCCGAAATAATGCGCCCTAATTCCGTTGACCCAATGAGTTTTCGCGCGACTTCAGACTTCTTTCTCGCTTTTTTGACATCACCTTCAGCGCCGGCCAGCAAAGCTTCTTCCATGGCATCTAGGGCTTGATTCCGGCGCCGCAAACCCACCCCTGATTTAACCCGGCGAGGCAGACGCCAGAGCCAAAGAAACAGCGACCAAAGTCCAATAAGACCTAGTGTTGCGCAAACACCCGCAACAATAACAGCCTGCCAAGACAGGCGAATTTCGCCAAATGCCAATATACCAGAACTCGCAGAGGAGGTCAGAGTGAGAAACACATCTCCCCCCACCCAAAATAAGAGCAAGAGTAAGGCGACCAGAAAGGCAAGAATTGTAACCACATATTTTATCATAGACTGGCTTTCACACTTTCATACCAAGCTTGTCCAGCAGATTGCACGGGCGCTGGTAGGTGTTTGAATTTTTCAAGAGCAGCGGTCAGGTCTCCCCCGCTTAAATCTGTCTCAATGCCCTCAATTAGAGTCAGAGGGTCATTGGCGTCTTTCACGCGAATATGACGAGACAAGGTTTTTTCAATTAAGTTCCCGCTTTTCGTCGCCTCAAGCGCGTCCATGAGCTGGTCTTTGGGAAAGGCTAGAATTGAAACCCGCTTGACGACAGATGTGGGCGCAGGACGATTTTCAAGAGCCGTAAGACGAGCTTCCAAATCCGATATCACGCTGCCTATCTGCTCTGTCGCGCTAGAATCGGTTTGTAGGCTTTCGAGATTATCTTCTAAAGCCGTTAAGCGTTCAATAAGCTCGGCAGGCACTTCGGTTTGAATTTCCGCATCGGGTTTACTTTCGAGCGATTCAATCCGTGTCTCTAAGTTTGAAACATCAGGCCATTCGAATCCGTCCTTTTGCGCGGATTGCAAAGCACTCAGCGCCTCTGGGTCAATTTCAGGACGCGGCGCATTTTCTAAGGCGTGCAACCGGTTTTCCACATCTGATAATTCGGTGGGTATAAAGTCTTGCGCAGGCTCTGGCGCGGGGCGATTAGCGACCTCTTGTAATTTATCTTCCGCAGTTTTGACACGGGCCGACAGACGTTTGAAATTAATTTCGAGCGGCGACAGGTCAACAGATTGGATAGCAGCGGGCTTGGGCGAGACTTTTTTCAATGCCGCATAAATCCCCGCGCCGCCGCCAACGGCCCCAATTAAACCCGCCAAAAGCCCAGTCAGGATAAAGGCCTTCCAAGGTGATTTCGTAGACGTTTCCACCACATCAAACTCATCTCCACCTTCAGGCTTTTCCACGGATGGCGCCGTCTCATCTTCAATCAGGTCTTCATATTCCATAGCGCTAACTTAAGGGGCCTTACCCCTTCACATCAAGGGTTCGAATCTAATCCTTTTTCGCAGCCATAATCAGTTCATCTTCGCGGGGGCGGGTCGCGATATATACGGATTTTAGCTCTAGGCCTGAGAGTTCATCCGCCGTGGCCTGACTGATGCAGACCGCAGTGAAGAACGAGATGTCCTGCCCGCGCGCGGCTTTCGCAAATGATTGAGCGGCTAGCGGGGAATAAAGCGCTACAATAGAGACGAGCTGATCAGGCCAGATAGGACGCGGGCTTGACCGATAAACAATCACGCGCCCCGCATCATATCCAGCGGCGAGTAAATCCTCGGTAATAGACCCACGGATATGCCAGCCCGAGACATGACAAAGCTTTTGAGAGCTTGGCAAATTCGCCTGCACCCACGCCGTCACATCCGATGAGGTGCCGTCAACAGAGATAACATCTGTAAATCCTGCCGCGCGCGCCTTTTCCGCCGTGGCATCCCCCACACAGACAGCGCGTTGACCTTCACAAGCCACATGGTCAATTGCATTTTTCGATGTGAAAATCAGCACCGCGTCTTTTGGCAAACTCTCATGAGAGACAGATTGAACCTCCAGTAAAGGCGCAATCAACGGGTCAAATCCCGCCGCGCGCCAAAGCTGCGCGCTCTCATCTGCCGCTGGCTGCGTTCGAGTGATCCAGAGTTTAGACATCAAAGGTAATGCGCCCAGCGGTCTCAGCGCGGACGGCTTCGCCGAGTTTAAATCCTAAATCATAAGCCTGTGCTGCGGTTGCCGTCTCTCCTGTGACCTCTTGAGCAATTCGCAATGACCCGTCTTTCGCGAGAATTTCGCCTTTCAGAGACAGTACATTTCCGTCCCACCGCGCTAAAGCCGCAATAGGTGTGCGGCAATTCCCATCCAGCGAGCGTAAGAAAGCCCGTTCCGCCGTCGTTTCCAATTGCGCGGCTTCGTCATTGAGCGGTGCCAGCACCGCTTTCAAATCATCGCGGTCCTTGCGAATTTCAATCCCAATCGCGCCTTGCGCGGGTGCGGGGAGCATAACGTCAGTTTCTACAGCTTCCGTAATCCGCGCATCTTGTTCTAACCGCCGCAAGCCCGCGCAAGCCAGCATCGTGGCATCGCAAACACCTGCTTCTAATTTTTCAAGCCGCGTCCCGACATTTCCGCGCAAGAGGCAAAAGGTCAAATCTGGCCGCATCGCCGCGAGCTGTGCGCGGCGGCGCAGGCTAGCAGAACCAATCAAAGCGCCTTTTGGCAGGTCTGCAATGGAGTTAAATTTCACAGAGATAAAAGCATCCCGCACATCGGCGCGCGGTAATATGGCGCTTACACTCAATTCATCATGCCCTACCGTCGGGACATCTTTCATCGAATGGACGGCCAAATCGATAGACCCGTCCAGCAGAGCCAATTCCAATTCCCGCGTAAAGAGGCCTTTACCGCCGAAATCTTTAAGCTCGCCTTTAATGGTATCGCCGCTTGTCTTCAATATTTTGACGGCAACCTGTTCAGGCGACCGTCCCGAGCTTTCACAAATCAGGCGCTGCACGAGAGACGCTTGATAGAGGGCCAGCGGTGAGCCGCGTGTGCCGATAGTGAGAAGAGATGATTGCATAATGTGGCGTCAGTCCTTAGGTCAGCGCTCATGGCACATGCCCCTAAAATGACGAGAAAACAAGATGGCCCGCTGATAGTTTTGGGCCTTGAATCCTCTTGCGATGAGACGGCTGCGAGCGTGCTGCGCCGCCATGCGAGCGGGCGAATAGAGCTTCTGTCTAATATCATTGCCAGCCAAGATGAAGAACATCGTCCCTTTGGCGGCGTTGTCCCCGAAATCGCGGCCCGCGCCCATATGCGGAAAATCGAAGCCATTACCGCGAAAGCCGTCAAAACATCTGGACTCGCTTGGGACCAAATTGACGGTATCGCGGCAACAGCCGGACCTGGCTTAATTGGCGGCGTTATCACCGGTCTGATGAGCGCAAAAGGCCTCGCCATGGCACTTGGGAAACCCCTCATGGCGGTCAATCATTTAGAAGGCCATGCTCTCTCCCCGCGCCTGACCGAAGACTGCGCCTTTCCTTATTTATTGCTCCTCGTCTCGGGCGGCCATTCACAGCTTCTCTCGGTGACTGGGTTAGGCACTTATGAGCGGCTTGGCAGCACGGTTGACGATGCGGCGGGGGAAGCCTTTGATAAAACGGCGAAGGTCATGGGTCTTGGCTTTCCGGGCGGGCCGCAAGTTCAAAATTGGGCCGAACGCGGAAACCCCGAGGCTGTCAAATTACCTCGCCCAATGAAAGGACGCGACCATGCGGATTTCTCTTTTGCAGGATTAAAAACCGCGGTTGCCCGCGCCTGGGACGCCAGCGATAAATCAGACAAAGCCAAAGCCGACCTCGCCGCGAGTTTTCAGCGCGCCATGACCGACACCATGCTGGACCGCGTCGCCAAAGCCATGACGCTCTACCGGCGTAAAACGGGCGAGACAGATCAAGCCCGCCTCGTTGTTGCGGGCGGGGTTGCCGCTAATACGGAATTACGGGCGGGCCTCAAACAGCTCGCGGAGAGCCGCGCTTTTGATTTCATCGCCCCGCCTCTGAAATTCTGCGGAGATAATGCGGCGATGATTGCGCTCG
>CAYWSI010000008.1:0-27380 GCA_964460585.1 uncultured Algimonas sp. | reverse complement strand
GGTCGGAGCCGCCGCGCGAAGCGAGGTCAGGCGGCGTAGACGGGACACCATTTTTACATCACCTTGGGCCCGTGCATTTTTGCAAGCAAAATTGCACTGAGTGACCCTATCCCAGAACCCTGTAATTTACTGAAATAATCCCCATTTCACCCGCACGCTCGGTAGACAAATTCATCATCATTTCAAACGCTTATCATTTTTCTCAAAAACTTGTTCCACACATTCAATTTTACTCCGCATATTAAATGGGTTCTTTCAGACATAGGACAGGTAGACGTCACCTACTGGTTTGAGAGACGGTGGAGTTGAGCAGCTTTGTTTGTGCACAACGCATTTGCGACATGCACTTAGACACCAAAGCCGGTGCCGGACGTTTAGGAACGAGAGCCGACCTGTCAGTCCAAGTGGCTGAACTCAGGGGTTTATGACTGGCCGTTTCTTCAAAAACCATCGCCGTAAGGTCAAACTTGCGTAAAACACTTTTTCTATTTTGGTACTCCATCGTGAGTGCTGACCTTACGGGCAGTCCCGTTTTCGAAAGAAAACGCACCCCAGAGCGTCATCAGGCTTCTCCAAGATGAGCAGCGAGCGTAGCCGCTTGGCTGTTTGACATTCTTCTGTCTCTACCTGGTGAAATATGTCTGCGGCGCGCGCATATCCCATCCCTGAACAAACCACGTTTCACGCGACCAATGATAATGCGCACTTTCCGAACAGCCGAGCAGTTCGGCGCTCCTGCCGCAAGACGCTTGGCACGCGCAGGGTTGATCTATTTTATGATACGAATAACCGTCGTGTGCGATTTATGTGCAGGGCTAGCGAGAAGGGCTGGTAAATGGGGGGATACTACAGTAATTTCGGGTAATTCCTGATTGAGATATTACAAATAATGCAACCAAAACAAAATCATAAGATAAGCGTTGCGCCCATGATGGATTGGACGGATCGGCATTGCCGTTGGTTCCATCGTCAGCTCTCGGCTCATACGCGTCTTTATACGGAAATGGTTGTCGCGGATGCCGTTATCCACGGACCGCGTGACCGATTGCTCGGCTTTGATGAGATTGAGCATCCTGTCGCGCTGCAAATCGGCGGAAGTGACCCCGATAAGTTGGCAACCGCCACAGAGATTGGGGCGAGCTATGGCTATGATGAGGTGAACCTAAATGTAGGCTGCCCGTCAGACCGCGTTCAAGCGGGACGGTTCGGGGCTTGTCTGATGGCCGAGCCGGAGCTTGTGGCCGACTGTTTCACAACGATGAACGACGCGACCGACGCCGAAGTTACTGTGAAATGCCGCCTTGGGATTGACGACCAAGAGGTTGAAACGGCTTTGCCCGCTTTTATCGAAACCGTTGCGGACGCAGGATGTGAGACATTTATTATACACGCCCGCAAAGCGTGGCTGAAAGGCCTGTCGCCCAAGGATAACCGCACGATTCCTCCCATCGATTATGACCTTGTCCACGCAATGAAGGCGAAATTTCCAGAGCTCGACATCATCGTCAATGGGCAGGTCACGGATGTGTCTCATGCGGCGGAAGTCATGGGCCAGCGTTTGGACGGGGCCATGTTTGGCCGCGCCGCTTATAATACGCCGTGGATATTGACCGAAGTTGATGCGCGCTGGTTCGGCGGCGAGGGCTTTGCGGCCTCGCGCATGGAAATAGCGGAGCGCCTGATTGGCTATGCCGAAAGCCGCGAAGAGAGTGACCGCTCAACCAAAGCCCTTATTCGTCATGTCATGGGATTATTCGCAGGACAGCCCGGCGCGCGGGTTTGGCGGCGAACCCTCTCCGAAGGGCTTGGGCGTAAAGAGCCGCCCTCAGCGATATTACGAGCTGGCCTAGAGGCCATGCAGGCCTTAAAGCGCGCAGCATAGTGGATTTATTCCTCCAAAACTGGCCACTTATATTGGCGCTACTAGCCGTTGGCGGCATTGCAGGATTAACCGCGGGCTTATTCGGGATTGGCGGCGGAGCCGTCATGGTGCCTGCGTTATATTATGCCCTTTTGGAACTCGGCGTGTCCGAGGATATTGTCATTCACTGTTCTGTCGCGACCAGCGCAGCCGTGATTATCTTTAACGCAACACGCTCCGTCGGGGTTCACCATGCAAAAGGCGCGGTTGATATGTCACTTGTCTGGCCACGGCCAAATTGGTGGCAAAGCTATGGGTTGTGGATTGGCGTTGGCGCCTTTGTGGCTGCCATTTGGATTGCCCCTCGATTGTCTGGAGACGCGCTGACGCGGGTTTTTGTCGTTGTGATGTCTCTCGTCGCGCTCCAATTAATTTTCGGCAAACCCGGTTTTAAGTTGCGTGATAGTGTGCCGCGCGGGCCAGCCCCTGTCGTCATCGGCGGAAGTGTCGGTATGTTTTCATCTTTGTTGGGGGTTGGCGGCGGAACGCTATCCGCACCTTTTCTGGCGCTTTGCGGCACGCCCATGCATCGCGCGATAGGAACAGCTGCGGCCTTCGGATTGTTTATCGCTGTGCCGGCGACGCTTGGATTTATCGTGAGTGGATGGAGCGTTCCGAACCGCCCCTATGGCTCATTAGGCTATGTGAATGTTTTAGGCTTTGCGCTGATTACAATTGCCGCTTGGCCGGTTGTGCCGTTAGGCGCGCGGTTGGCGCATAGGTTAGATGCGGCGCTTTTGCGGCGAATTTTTGGAATATGTCTTGCGCTGGTCGCGTTTAATATGATGCGCAAAACGGGTTTGTTTTAATAGCGTAGCAAAAGGGCGCTTGGCGTTGCTTTCACTTCTTGCAAACGGCCGAGCCAAGACATTCCCAAGAGCGAGACTTCGAGCCCTTCCTTGACAACAAAGGCGTCGACATCTCGCAAGATAATGCCGCCAAGTGCGACTTGGTCCAAGGAGACGCGCGCTGCGAAATTTCGTCCACCTGCGGTGCTAATCGGAACATCATATGTTAAATCAGAGTCGCGTACGCCAGCCCTGCGCGCATCGGTGAGCGTGAGTGCCACGGAAGACGCACCTGTATCGACCAAGAAATCAACATAGCCAGAATTTACACGACCTTTGTAATGATATTGCCCCGTCCGTGAGTTCTTCGGGATTGAGACAACTGAAGCGGATTTTGGCTTGGCTTTGGCCACGCTCACGCGTGTTTCGACTGTCTGAGTTTGCGTCTCTTTTTGCACGGCTTCGGACGCCGAACTCTTATGGTTCAAATATAAAACCCCACCGAGCGCAGTGCCCGCGATAAGAACGACGTTTGTAATAAGCTTAGCCAACATAAATTTCCTATATAAGATGGAAATTGAAAAGAATTTAAGCTGCAAAGCCTGTATGGAGGAAAATGTAATCAAGGTTAATTTTTTGATTCGCCCTCTGTAAGGCCTGTGAATGAGTGAAACTGAAAAAAACGACGAACCCTTTGAGGACATTCGGGCGCTCATTGGGTCAATGCCTGTTTTGGATGAGACAGTGGAAACTGAGGTGTTCGAACACGCCGAAGTTTTAGACCGAGGTCTGCGACCCGTTGGTCGATTGGATCAGCCATTAGCTTTGATCTCCAACTGGCAAGGCACGCCGTTACCTAACTTGGCAAGGCCTTTAATTGCGGTGTTTGCCGGGACACATGGCGTGGCCAGCCAAATTGGATCTGACGATATTGTAACAGCATCAAAAATCCGCATTGCGAGTTTGACCGACGGGAAGGCTGCTGTCCGCGGTATGGCGGGTGATTTGGGGGCTGCGTTTAAAGTTTACGAATTTGGCCTAGAATTTCCAAGTGGTGATTTTACCCAAGGCGATAGTCTGTCTGAGCGCGATTGCGCGGCTGCGATTGCTTTTGGGATGGAGGTCGTCGCGGAAGGCGCTGACGTTATCGTGTTGGGCGCTGCTGGATTAGGGGCGGCGACAGCCGCGGCCGCGATGAATATTGCTTTATTCGGCGGTGCGGCGAATTACTGGGCGGGTGGTGAAAACGCAACGACGCGCATTGAGGCCGTCCAACTGGGTATTACTCATCATCGGGGGCGAACATCAGATCCCTTAGAGATACTTCGTATTTTCGGCGGACGTGAAATTGCAGGTTTAGTCGGTGCGATTTTAGCCGCGCGTCATCAACGGATACCTGTTTTATTGGATGGATACGTCAGCTGCACTGCGGCTGCGATTTTACATGCGATTGATCCGTCAACGCTTGACCATTGTATCGCGTCTCATATTTCAGCGGAACCTGCGCATGATGCGCTCTTGTCACGCTTGGGTGTTACGCCTGTTGTCGACCTTGAAATCAATATTGGCGACGGAACGGGCGGGGCAATGGCACTGGCAGTTTTAAAGGCTGCGGCGGCAGGTCTTACAAGTTTGAAAGCTTAATATGTTTAATCATCCAGATTTTGACGGGCATGAAGGTGTCCATATGTTCAGTGACGCGAAAAGTGGTCTACAGGCTGTTATTGCCGTTCATAACACGGCGCGCGGGCCAGCAGCGGGTGGGACGCGGTTTTGGTCTTATGCTGACCCGAAAGATGCGGTAACAGATGTGCTGCGTCTGTCAAAGGCGATGAGCTATAAGAACGCTATGGCCGGCTTGTCGCTTGGGGGCGGGAAAGCCGTTATTATTCGCCCCGAGGCTGAGTTTGATCGGAAAGCCTTATTTGAAGCTTATGGCCGTGCTGTGCAGACAATTGGCGGTACCTATATTACAGCCGAAGATGTGGGCGTCTCTCCCGATGATATGCGGGTTATAAAAACGCAAACAGATTTTGTGGCAGGCCTAGATGATGGTCCAGCGGCATCAGGTGATCCATCTCCTGTGACCGCGGAAGGGGTTTTTCGAAGCCTAAAGATAGCGGTGCATCATGCGATGGGACGCGAGTCGCTGAAAGGCCTTCGCGTCGCCGTTCAAGGTCTTGGGCATGTCGGTTATGGTCTTTGTGAGCATCTATATGGAGCTGGAGTCCAATTGATTGTCACCGACATAAATAAAGCTGTTTTGGACAAAGCGAAATCTGAATTGGGGGCGATTGTGGTCGAACCTGATGATATTTATGGGGTCGAAGCTGATGTTTTTGCGCCCTGTGCCTTAGGCGGGGCTATTTCAGCCGTAACTTTGCCGCAGATTAAAGCAAAAGTCATCGCAGGCGCTGCCAATAATCAACTTGCAAGCTCAGAAATGGGCGAGGTCTGTCGCCAGCGCGGTATCTTATACGCGCCCGATTATGTTGTGAATGCAGGCGGAATTATCAATGTCGCGGCCGAAGTGAGTGGGCGTTATGATCCAATTTGGGTGAATAAAAAACTAGATGAACTTGAGGTTACTATTCGTGATGTTTTCAACCTTGCTTCGAAACAAGGTTTGGCGACGAACATTGTTGCTGATAAATTGGCCCGCGAAAGGCTCGGTTTATAGAGATTTATAAAATAAAATTACTTTAACTACATAGGGTTACTTATGCTAGCTAATGTTGGATTAGAATTTTTCTACAGTAGAGTGTCTCGACTTAACTCTCAGTAACTGAAATAATATTGTTACAATTGGTAACAGCCCGTGAGAGGAATCATTGTGCCAATGTGATATTAAGAGAGCGGGCGCCACCGACTGTTAGGGCTGTGTTTACATCTATAGTTAATAACCACTTAAGTCTAACTTTGCATAAGCCGTGTCAAACGGCGGAATAAATGAGAATAACATGTCACACGTGGACGTCGATACAGTGTTAAAGCCTTTACCTACCTTAAGCGGAATTCCAATGCGGCCGGGGGATTTTGAAACGCTTTGTGAGTCGCTTGATTATGCGGCCAAAGGGAAGACCGGGCTGAACTATTTTGATGGTAAAGCGCGCTTAAAAGAAACGCTCTCCTATGCTGAGCTTCAGGCGAAAGCGAAGGATATGGCAAAGCGCCTCGTGCTTTTTGCTGAGAAAGACGCCAGAATCGGAATCGCTGCCGTTTCAACGCCCGATTTCGCGATTATGTTTTTTGCCTGCCAATATGCAGGTCTTGTTGCAGCGCCTGTGCCGCTTCCTGTCACTCTTGGCGGTCGCTCCTCCTATGAGCGCCAACTGCAACGTATGGCAGATACAGGGGACTTCCATGCCTTGTTCTGCCCAGACTCTATGGAGCCAATCATGCGCTCCGCGCTGAATGATCAGGCGATACCTGTCATGACCTTTGAGAGTATAGAGGCATTGCCAAAAGGCGAGACGCTTCGTCCGTTTGCTAAGGATGACCTCTGCTATATTCAATATTCATCGGGGTCGTCCTCTTCGCCAAAAGGTATTATTGGAACACAATCTTCCGTTTGCGCGAATTGCCACGGTATTACGAAATCTGGGTTAAAAGTGAGGGAGGGGGACCGCTGCACAAGTTGGTTGCCGCTCTATCATGATATGGGACTAATCGGGTTTTTGATCACGCCCGTGGCCTCTCAAATGACCGTTGATTTCATGGACCCACAAGACTTCACACGTCGTCCGATTAGTTGGCTTCAGCTGATTTCGGACCATAAGGGAACACTTTCTTATTCGCCCACATTTGGTTATGAACTTTGTGTCCGTCGTTGGCGGGCAGACCGTGAACTTGATCTGTCTAGCTGGCGCGCAGCAGGGATTGGCGGTGATATGGTGCGTCCAGAACCTCTTTCTGAATTTGAGGATGTATTTGGTCCAATGGGATTTGGAAAGGGAGCTTTCACGCCATCTTACGGCCTTGCGGAAACAACTTTGGCTGCCACCTTTACGCCTGAAGGGCAGGGCCTTCTAAAACACACCATCGATATGGCGCGTTATACGCGTACATCGGAAGCTGTAGAAGCCTCGGACCTAACACGCGAAGAAGACCGCCGCACATTTGTTGCCTGCGGTAAAGTCCTCCCAGGCCATAAAATTGAAATTCGTGATTTTGACGATAATGTTTTGGGAGAAAAACAGGTCGGCCGCGTGTGTTTGCATGGACCTTCTGTCTCTCCGGGGTATTTCCGGAATTCCCAAGCGACGGAGGCTGCCTTTTCAAAAGATGGTTGGTTAGACACAGGCGATGCAGGTTATTGGTTGGACGACCAATTGGTCGTTACGGGTCGATATAAAGACTTAATCCTATGGCATGGCCGCAATATTTGGCCGCAAGATATTGAATGGGCAGCCCAAGCCGCTGCGCCGCATAGATGTGGCCGTGCGTGTGCTTTCGCGATTGGCGGCGCTGGCGACGAAAAAGATATTATGCTGCTACTGGAATGCCGAACCCGCGATGAAAAACTACTGGAAGAGATTTATACGGCGGTTACCGCTGCTATTCGGTTAGAAGTTGGCGTACCTGTACATCTGGTACTGGTTCCTAAATCAACGATGATTATCACAAGTTCTGGCAAGCTATCTCGCGCCCGCGTAAAAGCCAAATTCCTTGAGGGGGCGATTATTGACCTTCAAGCGCCAGAAAAACTGACTGTTGTATCGAATACAGGTGAAGCGGGTTGATGGCATACACATCTGGACCTGTAAGCTAAGCTTTGGTATCGCCACCCCATATTTTTGATGGGACGAATCCATGAGTGCACCGACAGATTCCGAGATTTATGATAAAATCTGTGAGCTGCTAAAGCCCTATAATCCCAAAAACCACCCAATTGAAAATTCTTCAGGCATTATGTCCGACCTTGAAGTTGACTCTGTGGCTGTGTTTGATGTGATTATGGAGCTGGAAGATCATTATGACATCTCGATTCCGATGGAGATGGTGTCTGATATAAAAACAGTCGGTGAATTGGTTACGGCTGTAAGAGGTTTGACGGCCTAGGGCCGCATAAAGAGACGTCATGACAAAATTATTCGATAAATATGCACCGCTCCAAACCCGGGTCGATATGATGATGAAAATGGGGTCGGATGCACTGGGCGTTGAATTTGATGACATTATAAATGCCACACGTGGCCGTATAGGGGATAGAGAAATCCTCCTAGCAGGTACGAATAATTATTTAGGTCTGACCTTTGATGAAGACTGCCGTGCGGCTGCTAAACAGGCTGTGGATAATCACGGCACGGGAACAACCGGGTCTCGTATTGCCAATGGGACCTATACCGAACATGTTGACCTAGAAAAGGCGCTCGCGGAACATTTCAACATGCCGTCCTGCGTTGTTTTCACAACAGGCTATCAAACGAATCTGGCAGCTATTTCAGGCTTGGCAGGCGATAAAGACGTTATCTTTATGGATGCGGATGCTCATGCCTGTATCATTGATGGGTCGCGTTTGACGAATGCCTCTACCATTCGGTTCCGTCACAATAATCCCGAAGATTTGGATAAGCGTTTGCGCCGCCAAGGTGAGATTGAGGGCGGCAATGCACTGGTTGTTATTGAAGGCCTCTATTCCATGTTCGGGGATGTTGCGCCTATTGATGAGTTTGTTGATGTGACCCACCGCCACGGCGGTTACCTTTTTGTCGATGAGGCCCATAGTTACGGCACATTCGGACCCACAGGTTGCGGTATTGCGGAAGAACAAGGGGTCTTGGACAAAATCGACTTTATCTCTGGTACATTTTCTAAATCTCTCGCCTCTGTGGGCGGGTTTTGTGCGTCGAAACATCCTGAGTTTGAAATAACCCGTAAAGTCATGCGGCCTTATATGTTTACGGCCTCAGCAACGCCGGCCAATATTTGCGCGGCGCGTGTGGCGGTTGATAAAATCAAAGCCGGTGGTCATCTGCGGGATAATTTGAAGGCGCGGGGAGAGCAGCTTCATGCAGGCCTCAAATCGCTTGGATTTGATCTATGTGCCGAGCCAAGCCCCATTATCGCTGTGCGGCGTCCGAATGAGGGGCTGGCCGCTATGGAATGGAACTGGCTTATGGATAATGGCGTTTACGTCAATCTCGCAGTACCGCCAGGCACGCCGCAAAGCTCTAGCTTACTGCGTATTTCCTTGTCTGCAGCCCATATGGAAGCGGATGTTCAAATCATCATTGACGCCTTTGCGAAGATGAAGGGGGCTCAGGCTGAGATCATGGGTAACATGATGAGTAAGCTACAAGCTGCTGAATAATAATATAAAATTTTGAATCAAAGCGCTATTTAAAAGCGCCCTTTCGCCAGATTTTCCAAAACAAGATAGGTGAGTGCAGGACAGGATGTTTCCGCTGCGCGGGTGTGGGGTCCATTTTGACACCTGAGTGGTTCTCGACTTTGCGGGCAATATAATCAACGCCGCCATCAAAAGTCGCTGCGCCGAGTAAGACCCGAATTGCGGCTGCAGGTTTGCCGAGAATGCGGCGAAAGAGCCAGCGGCGGAGCGTGCGGGATTTTCCAGCCGTTGGTAAGGTAAACTTCCCGTCTTTATCAGCTTTGCCGTAGAGAGCTGTCGTTATGGAGGTATAACGGTCCTCAAACCGCGCCACGATTTCTTCGCTGCGTCCTGTCGAGCTTTCAGGCCGAAGTTCTGTTCGGTAGCTCTCATAAAAACCGCGGCCCCATAATTCGGATGCGGTGGCGGAGCCTTCTAGTAAGGGGGCGGCCGCCTCTGCCATTGTTTTGACGGCGGTAACGCGTGCGGCCCATACGCGGTTTAAGACCTCATCATCTTTGGACCAAAGCACAGCGCAGGGCTGGGAAAAGCGGCCCCAAACTTGACTGAGAAAAGCCTGAGGACTGCATCGTTTCTCAAATTCAGAGAGACTGAGAATACTATATTTACAGGTCGATAATGTCCCATCAGCAGAGGCATGTTCGACGTAATAAACGGCGGGCGGAATGAAGCGGTTGATGAGGGCGCGCGGGCCTGTACCGTGAGTTTTGCGGTAGCTGTCGACGAGGACATAAAAATCTAGCATCTTTTCTGGGTTGTCGAGCTCCCGAAGTGAGCTGCCATAATAGACCATGGCTTGTACGCGCTCCGCATGCCGCTGGCGGATTAGAGTCATGACCTCTGTAACGCGCGCAGGCGGGTCTAGAGTTTCCGTCTTGATGATGTCGCGTACCGATTTCATGTCAGTGTAGGAATGTCACGGGACGGGTTGCGGTAACAGTAAATTTCCCTGACGGAATTGAAAGAAACTCCCCGTCCAACACGATATCACCGTCATATTGATAGGAGAGGCTTTCAACGCATTTGGAATGGAGGTCATCTTGACTTCGGTCTTTCGATTTTTGACCCACCCATAATCCAATGACATTGCGGGCGAGGCGGCGGTAATTCCCTCCAACCCAAGTGGCACGCAAAGGCGCAGCTTCCTTGCCCCAAAACGGATCTAATCCCATGATAAGGCTGGGCAGGGTGGTAACCACTGAACCGAGATGCGGACCTTCATAGAGACCGTTCATGGACACAGGGGTCAATTTCATGAGCGCGTCATCATTGCCGCGTAGGCCTTTCAAAATTCCGAAGAGAACCGCCGCAGACCCGCCAATCCCTTTCTTATGAATTTCGTTTGTCGTGTAGCGGGTGATTTGCGGAATGGCGCCCGTTGAGAAGAGGAAACCTGCATAGCGCGGCCCATCACTATCACTGACATTCAGCATCGGCACGTTGATAGGCGTGAGACCTCTATTGAGCGCCGTCTTTACGGCTTTGGGGGCCGCAGATTTTAGACCGATATTCTTTGCGACTTGGTTCGTCATTCCAGCCGGAATGATGGAGAAGACAGGGAAGATTTCAAATTTATCTATTTGGTCTAAGAAAGCGGATAAGACGCCTTGGACGGTTCCGTCGCCCCCTTCGATGATGACATGGTTTATTCCCGTCTTTGCGGCCCTAGAAACGGCTGTGAGGAGGATGTCAAATGGCTCAAGCTGTATGCACTCTATGTCCATTTCATCTGCGAGAGTTTCTAGCACAGAGCCTTTTCGTGCGACGCGTTCTGATAGCGGGTTGACGATAAATAGACGGCTCACGCGTGCGGACCTAAAGCGATTCCGTACGCAGGAGCATGAAGGACCCGGCCATTCCAAAGACGAGGAGCGGGAATGCAATGGCTGGCAGAACTGCAAGTCCGCCAGAGGCTGCGAATGTCGCCATCGCGCCATCACAAATCAGGAAAATAAAGGCCATCGTAATACCTAAAATTAATGTCTTCGTACCTGTGTCCTCACGCCCTGTGCGCTGCATCAAGGCGGCGCAGGCTATCAATAAAATAAGCGCTGCAAGCGGGCGCGTTAGGCGGTGTGCAAACCAAAATTTATAGGCGAAGCTCGGTTTAGACCCACTATTTCCGGGTTTAGAGAAATTGCGCATTTCGGACAAAGAGAGGTCGCGAGGTTCGGCGGCTAATCGTGCAATTGTTGTTGGATTATGCCGCGTTTCCCAAACGCGCGAGCCCTCAAGGGGTTCTAGATAACGTGTCTCTCCATCTGCGTCTTTAATGTCGATTTCATTTATCTCAGTGAGGGTCCAATTTGGATTTTGATAGGTTGCGCGCTGAACATGCCAAATGCGCTCCACTGTGCCTTGATTATCACGGTAGAAAATTTTCATATCTCCTAGCGTTTCATAATCAATACGTTCTGTGGCGCGGATAATTCGGCCTCTATCTTCTAGCCAAAGCGGATTTTTCTCGGTGATATTTTTGACCTTATATTCCCCAATACCCCACGCTTGGAGTGAGCGAACAGCTGGAGCCATTGCGATATCGACGAAGAGCACGGATATGATCGAGGCGCCAATGACGGCAGGGACTAATAAGAGGACTTGTTTTGTCGCGGAGATACCGAAACCGAGCAAGGCGACAAGTTCGTGCTGACGAATGAGCTTCACAAATGTCATGAGGGTCGCGACGACCAGCGTGAAAACAAATATCCGATCAAATATGACGGGGGCGCGCAGAAACATATAGCGGAAGGTGTCGGAAAAACCGCCACCGCTTTTTACTATATCAGCGCCATTTGCGAGGCTGTCGAGGAGACCGATGAGTGTCAGAAAGCCAAAAACCAACGTAATCCATGTGATTAGGAAGGCTTTGGATATGTAGCGGGCAAGTCTAAACATCGCGTTTTACAGGCTTTCTGCCTGTGATCTGTAAAAATTTTGAAACGATCTCGCCTTTGATATGACCCACCCAATGCGAGAATGATGTTAGCGGCGGCTGCCCCATTTTGTAAGCACTTTTCCAAAATAAGACAAAAGCAAAGATGGCGACCGCAAATATAATGCCCCATATGCCTAACCAAGGCGGTATTTTCCCAGCAGCGCCTAAGGATTGCGCAAATTCTAGAGCTTTTTGCAGCGAGACTAAAAAGACAACGCCGACAAATATACCAGCTGAAGAGGGGTTTCGCCCGTAATTCAAGCCAAAGGGTACTGCGATAAAGGGCAGGATGAGAAGTAAGACAGATTTTGACAGCCGTAAATGTAGCATCGCGTTATTTGTATTTTTATCAATGCTGTCCGTTTGGTCCCCATTTCGGTTTTGAAAAAGTTCAGCAGATGTCATTTCCCGCTCATCGTCACCCCGGGCTCTGTAAGCTTTCACATCTGCAGGACGGGAGATAGCTGAGCGTTTCGCCGAGACTTGGCCTGCGACTTTATTGTCGGCGACAGGAAAGCCCTGTGCGTTGGTCAGGTTTAGGACTGGGTGTCCTTCAACTACATTGATTTCGCCTAACCCTGCCGTTGTCAGCCTATATCCTTCTGGGTCTTCATCTTCGTCCATCGTCTCATAAATAAAGATTGGGCCAATTTCTCCGTCTTTACCTTCTGTTCCGGCAAAAAATGTTATGCGATCGACTTTGGTAAATTTGCCTTCGCGTAGAGCCGCGGTGAAACTTTGCTGATTAACCAAATTTAGGGTTTGGCGGTATTTATATCGTCCGACGGGCTGCGCGTAACCTTCAACGAATATTGTTATGCCAGACAAGAAGATGGCGAGTAGTATAAAAGGCTTCGTCATGTGGAAGAGAGAGAAGCCTGAGCCGAATGCCGCTGTTAATTCAGATGATTTTGAAAGACGGTCAATGGTGATGGTCGTGCCCAAAAGCAGAGCTATAGGAACCGCCATTCCCAAGTAATATGGGAGCAGGTTCATAATCATAATTGTGGCGTCCCCGCCTGGGTTTGTTGAATTGGTTACAATTTCAAAAATCCGTAAGAGTCGTTCAAGCAGCAGGACGCAACAGGCGAAGACAATCAAGCCTCCAATGCTGATGGCAGCATTTTTAAAGATATATCGGTTCAATCGGCCCATATGACAGGTCTGTGATTACGCCTTTACGCTCGTGGGTGTAGTTCCCATATATACGGGGAACGCCCTGTTTGGGCTTTATTGGCTTAGGAAAATGATACTATGAAATCAAACACCTATCTGAGGAAATATGCTAAAGCTTTTGTCATGATGGCTCTCATGGCGACGCCTAGCTTTGCGTTGGCTCAAAGCAAGGATGAAAAACCGAAACTTCAACGCTCAGCTATAGGTGTTGAACTCGGTCTGGAGCTTTATGACAAGGATAAGGCTGATACCTGCGTGCCAGGAGCCTTACAGATTCGCGTGAATGTCCACAATGTTTCGACGGGAGGGATATTAAAGCTAGAGTTGTTTGGTGAAAATAACTTCCTTAAAAAAGAAGGAAAGTTGCGCCGAATACGAGTCCCCGCACAGGATGGACCGCAAAAAGTTTGTATCAATTTACCATTTCCCGGTGAATATGCCGTTGTGGGTTATCATGACAAAGATGGAGATCGCCGCTTAAAAAAAGCGTGGAATTTCAAGCCTAAAGAGCCTTATGGCCTCTCGAACAACCCTGAAATCAAGTCGCTTCGACTGCCAAAATTTTCAGAAACGGGTTTTGAAGTGCCGCTGGAAGGCGTGGACATAGACCTACATTTGGTTGACCTTTAGCCGAAGGACGCAGATAGCCGTCCGAACATAATTCGGACGGGAGAGGTTTGTGTCGGTTGGTAAGGCAAATAGCACCAAGTCAAATTTAGACATAATGGAGGTGCGAACGCCTTCAGAGACGACCCGATTTTTGAATCTGCCCTTTGATTTATATCGAGGGCAAGCGGCATGGGCTCCGCCTCTAAGGCTCGAGAGAAAAGAACAGCTCGACCCCAAAAAAAATCCCGCAGCCCGAAATTTGGACCGCCAGCTGTTTCTTGCCATTCAAGACGGCCAAGATGTTGGACGAATTGCGGCGTTCATAAACCCCGATCATGATGCGCAGCATGATTCTGAAACCGCCTTTTTTGGCTATTTTGACGCTATAGATGATCCAAATGTGCTTTCTGCTCTATTACAAACCGCACAGAATTGGGCGCAAATAAAGGGTCGATCTCGTATCATTGGGCCCGCGCAATGGAGCATAAATGAAGAAGTCGGGCTGTTGGTTGAGGGGTTTGAGCACCCGAATGTTTTACTCATGCCCTATGGCCGACCCTATTATGCGCCAGCTGTAGAGGCCGAAGGCTTCACGAAGATGATTGATATGATCGCGTTTCAAGCCGATTTAAGTCTAGGTGACTCACGTCCCAAAATAGCTCGTACGATGTTAGAATACGCCAAACGATCCGATACGATTACCTGGCGTACATTAGATCCGAAAGATTTCGACGGAGACATCGCTCGCGCTATGCATGTTTTTAATGATGCTTGGTCAGAGAATTGGGGTTTTTTACCCTTTCCAGATGAGGCCATTCAGCATCTCGCGAAGGAGATGAAGCCTCTCATCGCACCTGAACGGTTTTTGCTAGGGTTTATTGATGGAGAATTGGCGGCGTTCGTATGCTTGCTGCCTGACTTGAATGAATTATCGCGGGGGTTTGATGGCAAGCTCTTGCCGTTCAACTGGGCGAAGCTGATTTATCGTCTAAAAACGCAGAAAGCGAAGCAGGCGCGCATGCCGCTCATGGGGTTACGCAAGTCATTTCATAACACACGCAGAGGCTTGGCTTTAATTACTGCAATATGTGAAGAATCATTTGAGGCGGCGCGCCAAGCAGGCTTTACCCATTGCGAGTTATCATGGATTCTAGAGGATAATGCGGGTATGATTTCGATCTGCAAACAGGCAAGCGCAGAGCCCTATAAGACCTATCGTATGTATGAGAAAAAGATCGGTTGATGACTCAAGCAGTTTTGATTTTAGCTGGGCAGCGTGAGGGCGTGGTGGACCCGTTATGTGAAATGGCAGGCGTCACCCATAAAGCCGAAATCCCTGTGGCCGGCGTGCCCATGTTGCGCCGCGTTGTCTCTGCATTAACTGCGGCAGGATTGTCAGATAAGTTATATATTTCAGGTTACTCGGTTAGTAAGCTGAAGCAAGTATCGAATGGATCGGGCCCTGCGGATAGCGTTGCGTTAGGCCTAAAAGACATAGCGCAGTACCCTTGCTTGGTTACGACGTGTGATCATGCGTTGCTGACCGCAGATATTGTACAGAGTTTCATCGAAGGGGCTCAGAAAGCGGGTACAGATATATGCGTTGGTTTCGCAACGGAAACAGTTATTCAAGCGGAGTTTCCTGAAACGAAGCGAACCTATTTGCGGTTTTCTGATGAAGCTGTGTCGGGATGCAATCTGTTTTACATCGCGAATGAAGAGGGGGCTAAGGCCATCGCCTTTTGGCAATCCGTCCAACATTTGAGAAAAAATCCCTTTAAACTGGCTCGGAAGGTCGGTGTGGGCATTGGACTGAAATATGCGATAGGACGTTTAAGTCTGTTAGGGGCTTTTGATTATGCGGCCAAGCGTATCGGTATTACGGCCGCCCCAGTTTTGTTGCCATTTGCTGAGGCCGCTATAGATGTCGATAAACCCGCTGACCTAGAGCTTGTCGAAGCTATTTTGCAGACGCGAATATCATGACGACGCCTGACCTCTCTATTGCCTCGACCCGAAGTGTGGAAAAGCGAGTTGCAGCCAATACGGGGTTGATGGTTGGCTCTAAAGCTCTAGGGGCTGTGTTTGGTTTGCTGTCCCTGATTATTGCCGGGAACTCAATTAGCATCACTGCGCTGGGTATAATTTTCTTCCTTCATTCCTATCATTTGTTATTTGCTCAACTCGCGACGTTTCAGGCGTGGCAAACCCTTATCCGTTTTGGAATGGATGATGTCCAAAAAGGGGACGCGGAGAGCCTGTCTGGCCTGATTAAATTTGGCTTTAAACTGGATGTAGTCTCAGCGTTTATTGCCTTTATCGGAGCTGTCGCATTTTTTCCTCTTATTATTTTGTTTCGTGATTTTTTTCCAGATATTTTCAATGGGTTAGGTGAGGAGTTCGATGTTCGTGAACTCTACGGTATGGCGATATTATATTGTTCGCTATTGCTCCTGCGGCATAGAGGTGCCTCTATTGGTGTTTTCCGGCTTTTTGATAGGTTTGACGTCTTGGCCTGGCATGGGATGATAATGACGGGCCTACGCTTAGTGGGCGTTATCATCGCGGCCTTTTTGGGCGCTGGAATGGAGGGGTTTTTACTCGCTTGGTTTATTGCATCCTTGGTGGATTATCTTGCGCTCCCAATATTGGCCGCGCGTGAGCTTTCAAAACGTAATCTTTTGCGTCCTGTTTTGCGTTCAAAAGCGAGTATTTTGGCCCCGCGCAAAGGGGTTTGGCCCTTTGTTTGGAAAGCCAATATTGATTCATCCTTAGCGGCCTCGAATGTGCATTTACCTGTCTTATTGGTCATGGCGGTTTTCGGGCCAGTCTGGGTTTCTGTGTACCGCACAGCTGAAGAAATAGCGAAGCTTTTGTCTGAAGGTTTTAAGTTATTAGACCAGGTGATTTATCCAGAGCTCGCCAAATTGGTCAGCGCGGGCCAAGCCGCGAAAATATGGCGTCTAGTTATGCGAGCTGCCTTTATCCTTCTTGCCGTTGGTTTATTAGCCTCTCTTATTATCTGGGTCTTCTTTGGAACGATTTTAGGGGCTGTATTGCCCAAAGACTATATGGAAGCGGCTCCGCTTGCCTCGCTTCTTGTGCCGGCTGCCGCATTACTAGGGATGGCCGCGCCGCTTTATCCTGTTTTATATGCCACTGATCATCCTGAGCGGGCCATTTATGCGCGCGGCGCTGGCGTCGTCATTTATATCATTGCCTTCTTTGTGTTGAGCGCGACGATTGGAAAAATGGCGCCGGGTTGGGCTGCAATTGCGGGTAATTTAGTGGCCGTTGGTTTGGTGATGTGGCTGGCCAAGCAAGCTTTGGACAAGATTGTAAAACAGCAGGAAAGCGGAAGCGAGCTGGAAAGCACTCTCTCGCCAGGTTTTGGGTTGATAGGGGATAGCTCTGAACGAATTTGGGGTATGCCTGTGCGGGAATGGCAGACCCGCGCGTTTAAAAAGGCTGGTGCTGACGTGTCACTTGTATTGGCGGGAGAAGATCGCGGAATTTGGCATCACATTGAGTGGGTGATGAGCGCGGAGCTTTCTAAATCATTTGCGGTGACCGAGCGCTTGGCTCTGATAGAGTCCGGGGTCATCGTCAGCTTGTCTTCCGCGACGCAAATGGAAGCCCAATTTTTAATTGGTAAAGATGAGGAAGCTCTGAGCGGGCATGATTTCAAAGCCGTTGCGCCATCCGATGTGAATGACGGATATATCAAGTCTCTCCGCAAGCAAGAACCGCCCTATGTTTTGGATATCAAAACAACCCCGATATTGGATATCATGCGGAAGCAATTCAAAAGCTCTTACAAAGGTATAACGGATTTTGTAACGAAATGGTTTTGGCCCGTGCCTGCATTTTATGTCACGCGGCTTTGTGCTTATTTACGGCTGTCACCCAATCAAGTGACGACGATCGGCTTTATATTGATGCTGGCTGCTACATATTTCTTCTGGAATGCGCATTGGGCCCTTGGGTTTTTATGTGGTTGGACGATGACATTTCTTGATACAGTCGACGGGAAGCTTGCCCGTACCACTATGACTTATTCGAGTTGGGGAAATATCTATGACCACGGTATAGACCTAATCCATCCACCCTTCTGGTATTGGGCTTGGTTTATGGGATTAGGGGGTGTTTATGGCGTGTCAGACCCGTTATTCTTAGCGCTATTGGCGATTTGGGTTGGCTATATTGTGGACCGCGTAATTGAAGGTATATTTATGCGACAGCATGGTTTTCACATTCATGTCTGGACGCGGTTTAACTCAGGACTGCGCTTCTTTATCGCGCGCCGTAATCCGAATACGTTTATTATGATGATTGGTATTTTGCTGGCTAGTATTTGGACTGGAGCTGGTGAGTGGGCCTTCCTGATAATTGCCATTTGGACATGGCTATGCATCAGCGCGAATTTTGCAACCTTGATCGCGGGCTTTTTTGCGAAACGACCTATCGCCAGCTGGATGGATGCTTAAGCCCATGCAGCGTTATGCCGTATTCGACTTAGATGAGACCATAACGTCTCGCGGGACATGGGGCCGCTTTGTCAATCGAGCGTTGAAAGATGAACCCGGAAAGTTATTCGCCATGTGGGCCCGCGCAGGTGTGGGGCAATTGCTCTATAAGGCGACGCATGTGGAGCGAATATCAGTTAAGCAGAGTATGTTGCGGTCCAGTTTGAGCGGTAAATCTCGTGTAGAGCTTCAAGCTATGGCAGAAGAATTTGCTGACGAAGAAATACGCTCGGGTCTGCGTCCTGGTGCTGTCAGGCAGATTGAGGCACATCGCGCTGCTGGGGATCGCATTATGATCGCCTCTGCAGGGGCTGACATCATCGTTGAGGCGATTGCGAAACGCCTGGATATTCAGACGGTGGTTTCAACAAATTTGTCCTGGACGGGTGAGGGCGCCAATGAAGTGTGTGATCAGCATTTTGGATCAGAAAATTGCTATGGCCCTGGTAAGTTAGTCAGGCTTCGGAAATGTTTGGAAACATTTGATGATTTTCAACGGGAAGCCTCCCATATCACTATGTATAGTGATAGTTATTCCGATTTACCCGTCTTGCAGTATGCAGACGAAGGGGTCTGCGTTAATGGGGATAGAAAATTGTTAAAAACGGCAGGTGTTTACGGTTTTGAAACGGTTGACTGGTCGATTTAAGCTGAATTGTTTTTGAGGAATTTTATGCACGCCATTATTCTCGCTGCGGGCCGTGGTTCACGGCTCTTGCCGCTCACAACAGATTTACCCAAATGTCTTCTTCCTATCGGGAACACGACAGTATTAGGGATGCAACTCGATACGCTGGCCGCGCAGGGCGTGCAGACGGCCACCGTTATCACGGGTTTCAACGACGACATGGTCAATGCAGAGATAGATGCGCGTCAAGGCGGGATAAGAGCCAAACCGCTTTTCAATCCATTTTTTCAAGTCGCCGATAATCTTGCGTCTTGCTGGATGGCACGCGAGATGATGAATCAGGACTTTTTACTCATCAACGGTGATACTTTGTTTGCGCCAGAACTTTTGCAAACTGTTCTTGCCGCGCCGGCCAAAGATATTGCCGTCACCATCGACCAAAAGGGGTATTATGATGGTGATGATATGAAAGTTACTTTAGACGGGTCGCAACTTACGGCGATTGGAAAGACCTTGCCTCTCACGCAAACGGATGGCGAATCGATTGGTATGCTGCGATTCATGAATGCTGGGCCCAAGATTTTCCGAAATGAGCTTGAGCGTCTTATGAAAACGCCTGATGGGACTAAAAGTTGGTTCCTGTCAGCTATTCATGGCTTAGCGATAGCGGGTCAGCACATCGATACAATCAATATCAAAGGGGCAGATTGGTCCGAGTTGGATACGCCCGAAGATTACGAAATTTGTCGGTCTCTATTTGGCGACTCAGAGACAGCTCGGAAACGTTTCGCTATTATAAAATAGTGACTTGAGGCAGAGTGAAAAATAGGTATGTAGGCCTATGTCTATAGGTACGTCTCTTCTCGATAAAGTTATGACTCGTTTCGTCTCGACAGGGGCGTTGACGGTCCATCTGCCAGACGGCAATTCGACGACTTATGGTCCGGGCGGAGACGGTCCGGTGGCTGCGATTCGTATTCTCGACCCTAAGCTTCCTATGGAGCTTGTCAAAAAACCTGAACTTATTGCGGGTGAGGCCTATATGGATGGCCGTTTGGAAATGGTCGATTGTACGATATATGATTTTCTAAACTTATTTGCCCATAATCGCGACGGGTTACGCAAAGGCCCGATCCGGTCCAAAGTCAAAGCGTGGCAAAAGAAAATACGCCGTTGGCACCAACGTAACCCGCGCTCGGCGAGCTCAGCAAATGCAAAAGCCCATTATGATATTTCCAATGAACTTTACCGGCTCTTTCTGGACGCCGATATGCAATATAGTTGTGCCTATTGGCCATCACTCGACATCTCCCTAGAAGAGGCTCAACTCGCCAAGAAACGCCACATAGCCGCGAAGCTGGCCTTAAAGCCAGGACAGCGTGTTTTAGATATTGGCTGCGGTTGGGGCGGGATGTCTATCTTCTTGGCACAAGAATATGATGTGAATGTCGTCGGCGTGACGCTCTCAACACAGCAACATGAACTTGGCGTACAGCGGGTCAAGGACGCTGGATTAGAAGGGAAAGTGGATATTCGTCTGGAAGACTACCGCGATGTAGATGGGCCATTTGACCGTATCGTCTCTGTTGGGATGTTTGAACATGTGGGTATTGGACATTTCGCCGAATATTTTAACGGCATTCGCGAGCTATTGACCGAAGACGGCGTCGCTTTAGTGCATTCAATCGGACGAAAAGGCGGCCCCAGTACGACAGGGGCTTGGATTCGCAAATATATTTTCCCGGGCGGTTATTCGCCTGCGTTGTCAGAAACTTATGCGGAGATTGAAAAGGCTGGTCTTTGGGTGACAGATTGTGAGATTTTGCGTTTACACTATGGCTATACTCTAGCGGAATGGACCAAACGCTGCGAGGCGAATAAAGATAAAATCATCGATATGATGGGCGATGAGTTTTACCGAATGTGGGAATTTTATTTGGCGATCTCAGAACTCTCATTTGTCCATGGCAAGCATATGAACTTCCAAATTCAACTCACCAAAGATGTAAATGCGCTTCCGATTACCCGTGATTACATGGTGGACGAAGAACGCGCACACGGCTAAGACGCGGGCTTATGACGACCCCTGTTGAAAAGCCCAAACATTTGAACAATCCGCGGCGGGCCTTCGTTAAGCGAAATGGCAAAAAGCTCGTTCGAAAAATCGCGGCGTTTCAGAGTCGCCAGTCTCAAGTGCCTGACACGCCGAAAATCTCAAATGACCATTTTGGGTTTCTAAGCGCCTTCACAGATAATTGGGAGACCATCCAATCCGAGGCCCGAGAGGTTCTAAAGTTTAGAGACGCGATCCCAACTTTCCACGAGGTATCTCCGGACCAATACCGATTGTCGACTGAAAACAATTGGAAGACCTTTGTTTTATTCGGCTTTGGTCAACGCCTTGAAAAAAATGCGTCACTGGCTCCCAAAACCTCAAAAATTCTAGAGGGGGTACCTAATCTCCAGACGGCTATGTTTTCAATCCTTGCGCCAGGCTATCACATTCCAGCGCATAAGGGCGTGACAAAGGGAATTTTGCGGACCCATCTTGGGCTGATTATACCCAAAGATCGTGAAAAATGCCGAATCCGCGTCGATGAAACCATTACGCCGTGGAAAGAGGGCGAGATTTTTGTCTTTGATGACACCTATGAACATGAGGTTTGGAATGACACGGATGAAGAACGTGTAATCCTCTTATTTGATTTTGACCGCCCTATGAAGCTAGCAGGACGTGTTTTGAATAAAACCTTCCTGAACATCATGAAATTGACAGCCTTCTATCAAGATCCGAAGAAAAACCTTCAAACCGCTGAGGAGCGTTTAGAGGCTGCGATTCGTCAAGCCGACGCAAATATGGAAGCGATGAGCGATCCTGCGGGCTGAAAATTTTCTTTTCACACGAAAATCAAAAAAAAATGCAATGAATCGTATTTTTCGCTTTGCACTTTGAGGAACTTAGACTAAGGGCGCGGCGCAGCTAGAAGACGGTACGTCAATGAGAACTTGCATGTGAAATGCAGCGCTCTCAAAGATTACCGTTTTTTTATAAGAATAACCGAGAATTGAAGTGAACTTCATCGAGATTGTTCTTATCTAGCGTAAGAGAGAATTTGAAATAGTGGTGTCGATAGGGACAGAGGCACCGCTCAAACATAAGAGGATCTTATGAAAGGTGATTATTGTACGCGCGAGGGCGCGGAACGATTAAAAGAACAAATCGAAGCTTATTGGGCTGAGCGCGGACATGAAGTCCGTGTGAATCTTGTCCAAGGTGGTTTCTTGGCCTCCATGCGCTCTGCGCGTACAGATGTTCGGTCTACGCTTGTGAACGGTGTTCCAGCGAAAAAGCCCGAAAACTTCGGCTAAAATATCTAATAATTTGGGCCACTATATGTAGTGGTCTAAAAGGGCCGGCACGATATCGCGAAACCGCGATAATCGTGTATCGGCCCTTAGTCTTATTTGGGGTATGGGTGTGTAACCAAACGTCATTAAGACCGAATGCACATTGGCATTATGGGCCGCGCGCATATCTGGCCAGCTATCACCCACCATAACGATACGATTAAGTTTGCGGTGACCCGCCGCTTCAAAAATATGATTGGGCGATGGTTTTTTGCGGCTGGCATCGTCACTTCCGACAACTCTGACAAAATAGGGGGTGAGTTTTAAGGCTTTTAGCAAAGGCCGGGCGAGCCATCCTGGTTTATTCGTACAGACTGAAAGCTCAGCGCCGAGATAGCGAAGCGTCGCTAATGTGTCCTCGACTCCTAAAAAGGGTTTTGAGAGTTGGGCTATAGACTTAGCATATCGGTCTAAAAACTCGCGTTGCAGGGAGTCGATTTCCGCTTGGCTCGCTTTATCCCCTACATCTGACAATGCGTCAGTAATCATGCGGCGTGACCCATATCCAACAGCGCTACGCGCCTTGCGGTAATTTACAGGTCCATGACCACGACTCGCAATGACTTCATTTGTGACGCGGACAAGGTCAGGTGCAGTATCCACCAATGTTCCGTCTAAATCGAAGCAAATGCTGAGGCCCTCAAGCGGCCGGTTTGTGTTTTTTTTCATATGCGTCTCGATTCTTCCGTGCGGTGAGGCGGATGATGCGCTAGGGCTTGCACAGATTCCTAGAAGAGGTGGCGGAATATGACAACCAGACGAGCGGCAATCATTCTCGCTGCAGGGAAATCTACGCGGATGAAATCATCTCGCTCAAAGGTTCTGCATCCCGTCGGGGGGCGTCCCATGATTGATTGGGTGACGGCTTTGGCACGAGGAGCGGGCGTTGAAAAGATTGTCTGTGTTGTGGGCGAAGGTAATGCCGATGTGCGGGCCGCGGCTGAAGCGCAAGGGCTCGAGATTGCCATACAGGAACCTCAGCAAGGCACAGGGCATGCGGTTCAATGCGCGAAAGCAGCTTTGGCGGGATTTGAAGGCCAAGTCGTCGTGCTTTATGCCGATACACCTTTGATTTCGAATGAAACGCTTTCGCGTGTTTTCGATGCCTTTGATACACATGCTATGTCAGTCCTCGGATTTGAGCCAGAAGATCCCGCCGCTTATGGTCGTTTGGTGACAACGGGTTTCGAGCTAGAAGCGATTGTTGAAGCCAAAGAATGTTCTCCAGAACAGCTCAAAATCGGATTGTGTAATTCTGGTGTGGTTGCTGCGTCTGCGGCAGATTTATTCTCGGCTTGTGACCGTGTGACAAATGATAATATTAAAGGCGAGTATTATCTCACTGATATTGTCGAAATCCTGCGCGGGGACGGTAAAACCGCCACAGTTGTTCATGCCTCTGAAACCGAAGTTTTAGGCGTCAATGACAGAACGGATTTAGCTCAAGCTGAGGTGGCCTTTCAAAATTTGATGCGAAAGGCCGCGATGAAGGCAGGGGTGAACTTGAAACATCCTGAAACTGTCTTCTTTTCCTATGACACAGTTTTAGAAAATGATGTGACGGTCGAGGCGAATGTTGTCTTTGCTCCAGGCGTAACGGTCAGGCGCGGCGCGACTATCCACGCCTTCAGCCACCTAGAAGGGGCTGATGTGGGTGAGGGCGCGAATATTGGTCCATTTGCGCGCTTGCGTCCCGGAACGAAATTGTCTGAAAATACGAAGGTTGGTAATTTCGTTGAAACGAAAAAGGCTATTGTCGGAAAAGGGAGTAAAATCAACCATCTGTCTTATGTTGGTGATGCAGAACTCGGCGAAGGCGTCAATGTCGGGGCGGGCACCATTACTTGTAATTATGATGGCTATAATAAGCATAAAACAACCATTGGTGATGGTGCCTTCGTCGGCTCCAATAGTTCGCTTGTAGCGCCCGTTACCATCGGAGAGGGCGCGTTTTTGGGTTCTGGCGGCGTTGTGACGCAAGATGTTCCCAAAGATGCTTTGGCGCTCGCACGTTCTAAACAAGTAACTAAAGAAGGGTGGGGCGCGCGTTTCCGGGCCGTTCAGGAAAAATTGAAAGCAAAAAGCAAGTGAGTGTAGTCAAAGAAAATGCGGCTTTAGCCGCACTAGATTTTATCGAAAATGGAATGGTGTTAGGCCTTGGGTCTGGCTCAACAGCTGAAATTTTTATTGATCGCCTCGGTGAAAAAGTCGCAGGCGGTATGAATGTTAAGGGCGTGCCAACGTCTAAACGGACAGCTGAATGCGCAATTGAAGCAGGCGTGCCCTTAATCGAGCCAGATAAGGTAGACCGTATCAACCTTACCATCGATGGTGCCGATGAAGTCGACCCAGAGTTTAGTCTCATTAAAGGCGGCGGGGCCTGCTTACTGCGCGAGAAAATCATTGCTCATGCGAGTGAGCGTATGTTGGTTATCGTTGATGGGTCGAAAATGGTTGAAATGCTAGGCCGCTTTCCGCTTCCAATAGAAGTTGACCCCTTTGGAATGGCTTTGACGGCTGAGCAGGTGTTTGATGCTTTGAAAGCGACAGGCTGCGAAGAAGCTCAGACGGTCTTGCGTCAGTTGAAAGATGGAACAGGCCCACTTGTGACCGATGGTGGGAACTATATTCTCGACAGTAAATGCAAGACAATTCCTAATCCGGCGGACACAGCTTTGGCACTTAGCCAGATTCCAGGCGTTATGGAGCACGGCTTATTTATTGATTTGGCAGATGTTCTGATTGTTGGAGAAACGGATCATGCCCGCGTGATTGAGCTTTCGCGGGACTAAAGAGGGGGCGTATAGCTTAAGCCTCTATAATTTTGATGCGTCCTATGCGAAGCTTGTGGACTTACTCGTAAACAATAAAGTGACGTCATTGCCCGAATCAGGATGACGGCGGCATTAGATTTGAATTCGGAGAAAATGGCCATGTCTGAATATGATTTTGACCTTTTTGTTATTGGAGCAGGCTCTGGCGGTGTGCGGGCAGGGCGTTTGGCCGCTCAACTCGGAAAACGTGTCGGTGTAGCCGAAGAGAGTTTGCCGGGCGGAACTTGCGTTGTGCGTGGCTGCGTCCCTAAGAAATATCTCGTCTATGGTGCTGATTACGGCGCAACTATTCGCGAAGCGGCCCAATATGGATGGTCCACGGGCGATGTATCATTTGATTGGCCGACGCTGCGGGATTCTATCCAGAAGGAGGTCTCGCGTCTCTCTGGGATTTACTCCAGCATATTAGAGAAAAACGGCGCGACGCTTTACCGCGAACGCGCAGAATTTGTTGACGCGCATACTGTGCGCCTGACGACGAGCGGAAAGACTATTACGGCCGAAACAATACTCATCGCCGTTGGCGGGTTTCCATGGGCGCCAGAAATCAAAGGGTCCGAACATGCGATTGTATCGGATGATGCCTTCACGCTTGAGACTTTACCTGAGAGAGCTTTGGTGATTGGCGGCGGCTATATCGCTTGTGAATTTGCGGGCATTTATGCGGGCTTGGGCGTAAAAACCACGCAGGCCTATCGAGGTGATCAGCTTTTGAAAGGCTTTGATGCTGAAGTCCGCGCACAAGTCGGAGAGGTGCAAGCCAATAATAATGTGGAAGTGAAATTTAACATAAGCCCGACAGAGATTAAAAAGACCACGGGCGGCTATATTGTGACATTTAATGATGGGTCGAAAATTGGGACGGACCTCGTCTTTATGGCTACGGGTCGTCAGCCTAATACGGCGACATTAGGATTGGAAAACGCCGGAGTGAAGGTCGATAAATCCGGCGCTGTCATTGTCGATAAATATTCCCAAAGCTCTGCAAAGAATATTTATGCGGTAGGCGATGTAACAAACCGCGTGAACCTCACGCCTGTCGCTATTCGAGAGGCGGTGGCGTTTATTGAAACAGCGTTCAAGAAAAATAAAACAGCCTATGATCATTCCAATATCGCGAGTGCTGTCTTTACCCGTCCGCCTGTAGGAACAGTTGGTTTGTCAGAAGAAGACGCGCGGCGCGCGCATGGCGATGATATTACGGTCTATGCGACGAATTTCCGTCCCATGAAAAATGCGCTGTCCGGTAATCCGCAGCGCGTCTTGATGAAGCTCATCACGCAGGGCAAAAAAGAGACGGTCATTGGCATTCATATGGTCGGCGATTATAGCGGTGAAATTATCCAAGCCCTCGGGATTTGCGTGAAAGCGGGTCTTACGAAAGCAGATTTCGACGCGACTTGCGCAGTTCACCCAACGCTTGCAGAAGAAATTGTCACCTTGAAGGCAAGAGAAAGCTAGTTGCCTGAGCTGACATTTTTTTGCCGCAAACTTAACTGTGACTGGGCAAAATTGTTCCGCACTGCTATCTTAAGGGTGAATAGACGCACATCTGTTGCGTAAAAGGACTATAAAATGACAAAATGGACACCGTCCAGCTGGCGCAAGAAACCTGCCAAGCATATTCCGACTGATTATCCAGATCTGGATGAATTGCGGGAGGTTGAGACGACCCTAAAGGGCTATCCACCGCTTGTTTTCGCAGGTGAAGCGCGCCGTTTAAAACAACGGCTTGGGGATGTGGCGATGGGCAAAGCCTTCCTGATGCAAGGCGGGGATTGTGCGGAGAGCTTCAAAGAATTCCACCCTGATAATATCCGCGATATGTTCCGTGTGATGATGCAAATGGCTGTCGTGTTGACTTACGGTGCGGGACAACCCGTCGTCAAAGTTGGCCGCATTGCAGGGCAGTTTGGAAAACCTCGCAGCTCCCCTGTTGAAATTCGCGACGGCGTTGAGCTTCCGTCTTACAGAGGCGATAATATCAATGGTATGGAATTTGACCCAGAGACGCGTAGGCCAGATCCTCAGCGTTTACTGAAGGCTTACGGTCAATCCGCTTCGACGATGAATTTGCTGCGCGCCTTCGCAACAGGGGGTTATGCTAACCTTCGGAATATCCATAAATGGACTTTAGGCTTTGTAGATGGCTCCGAACAAACGGCCAAATACAAAGCCTTATGCGAAAAAATTGAAGACGCTT
>CAYWSI010000007.1:0-28623 GCA_964460585.1 uncultured Algimonas sp. | reverse complement strand
GACCATACCCACGATCATATTTTTCAGCGAGATGGGCGAGCATACGGAATTGTTCGCTGTTCAATGTTCCATAAGGAATGGCAACACGTAGCATATAGGCATGAAGTTGCAGGTAGAGGCCATTCATCAAACGTAGCGGCCTAAACTCATTCTCGCTCAAACGACCTGCTAGGCGGCGCTCGACTTGGCCGCGAAACTGCTTTGTGCGCTCCGCAACGAATTGCGCATCAAACTCATCATAACGATACATTATTTCGCCTCCAGCAAATCTGCTGTGTCATAGGATGGGCCGTTGACGCGAAATTTCTCGCGGTAACGCGCGGGCTTACCTGTGTCAGGTTCCACATCGATAAAATAGGTGCCGACGACGATATTCTTGGCCTCATCCGTCGCCGCCTTTAGCTGCATACGATCGATAAGGTCTTGGTCTTCCGTGCGGAGTGAATTCGCATACTCCCGCGTCCAATCCAGATTTTCATCTAGCCAAACACTAAATCCATCCCGCAGCTCATTCGCAGTCATAGCTTGGGGGCCTTTGCCCTTATGTTTTAATGTGCTCATATCGCAACTCGTGTCTTAGTTTTAGCGCGGCGTTCTGCATATCCTATCAATAGGATAGCGGGGCCTTTTATACCTGCGGCGGATATGTCTTCCGGCAAGTTTTTTAAGCTTGTGTAAGTGATAATCTGATTTGAGCGTGATGCATTTTCGACCACTGTCACCGGACGGTTCGGCTCAGCGCCGTGCAACATCAGGCGACCTTGAATGAAGCGGGCAGCCCCAACCCCCATATAAACGGCAGCACGGCCACCGGGACGGGCTAGAGAGGCCCAATCTTGCTCCGCAAAACCTTTGGCATCGTGCCCCGTTAAAAGCGATATAGCCTTATTTGTCCCGCGAGTCGTAAGAGAAGCATTGATCGATGCTGCCGCTGCTGCGGCCGATGTGATTCCGGGGATGATTTGTACGGGTATATTTACGGCCTGCAGAGCGTCAATTTCTTCATCCGCGCGTCCAAAGATAAGTGGGTCTCCAGATTTAAGGCGAACAACCGCTAATCCTTCTGAGGCTTTTTCTATGAGAATATCATTGATTGCACCTTGCCCAATGGATGGCTCTCCGGGTGTTTTACCAACATATATATATTCGGCTTCGCGGCGACCAAGTTCCATCACTTCGTTACTGACCAAACGATCATAAACAATCACATCGGCTGCATGAAGTGCGCGGCGGGCAGCTGTTGTCAGCATGTCCGGATCACCCGGCCCTGCGCCGACCAATAAGACTCTACCAGCCGCTTTATCGACGCCGTCTAATTCGGCTTGAACCTGGGTCTCTAACTCCGCTTCAGACAAGCTAAGTTGTGCTGTTAAATCTTTGCCGCCGAATATACGCGCCCAAAAGCGTTGCCGATCCGCTAAATCTGGCAAGAGAGCTTTCACTTTCTTACGTAAAGATTTGGTTTTTAATGCAAAAACCCCTGTTTCAGGCGGCAATCGTGTTTCTAAATCCGCCTTTAAGGCACGCGCTAAAGCGGGGCTTGTCCCTTCTGTGCCGATAGAAACGGTAACAGGTGCACGGTCTACCAAAGCAGGTGTAATGAAGCGGCAGGCGTCTTTGTAATCGGCCGCATTCGCGGGAATTTGACGTTCAGCCGCCATGTCAGCGATTTTACCATTATATGTATCATCTTCTGTAGCAGCATAGACGAGAGATACGCCGTCGAGGTCGGCAGTTTCAAAATCACGGGCGAGATGTTGAAGCTTGCCTTGGCCGACCCATCTTTCGATTTCAGGACTGATTTCCGCCGCAACGACGTAAAGATTAGCCTCTGTCTTCAGCAGAGTCCGCAGCTTGGCTTCTGCCGCAGCTTCGCCGCCTACGACTAAAATAGAGGCTCCGCGCGTATCAAAATGAATAGGCAAATACTGCATAAGAGGTTCAATTAATCCATTTCATGTGTTCACTTGATTGAACAGTTGCGTTCTATATATAGAACAGCGTGACGTAAATCCACTTCTACACGAAAACTTTATGGCCCGACAAAAACGCGAACCTAGTCCCGAAACGGAAGCCCTGTCCGAAAAACTAGGGCAAACCATTCTTCGCCTACGGACAGCTGACAAAATGTCACTTGGTGATTTATCCAATGTTTCAGGTGTCGCCAAGTCCATGATTTCGCAAATTGAGAAAAATGAGGCAAATCCCACGCTCGCGACTTTATCGCGCCTTTCTCAAGCGCTGGGAACAAGTGTTGAGGCGATGGTTTCAGACACGCCAAACGATACATCACTCGTTCAACACTCCCGCATTCAAGACACGCCTGAATTAAAATCAGAAGACGGATTGTGCACACTCCGCATCATTGGCTCATTAGACACAATTCAATTTGTTCAATGGTATGATTTCACGGCAGAGCCCGGCGGACTCCTTGAAAGCTCCCCTCACCCACATGGGTCTATTGAAAATCTAACAGTCTCAACCGGGCAGCTCGAAGTGAAGGTCGACAATGAAACATGGACAGCTAACGCGGGTGAAACATTACGTTATCTGGCCGACCGGCCTCACTCTATTAGAAATACGGGTGACACGCCTGCACATGCGACAATGGTCAACATACTCGCCCACGCCATTAGAACGCGGTAAAAACTTGCGAAATTCCTTATTTTATTTATGGCGTCCAGCATGAATTATCACTCTCATAAAGACAATTCTATCTCAGCCTCATTTGGCGATGCCCTCTTGGCAAGTCTTGCGCCAGATGGCGGTCTTTGGATGCCTGATGAAATTCCTCACTTTAAGCCTTCACAAATGGCTAAATTAGGGGCGATGTCATTTGCGGATTGCGCGGCGGTTCTGGCGACATATTTCACCGATAATCGGTTTACAACACAAGACTTAAAAGCGCTTTGCCGTGATGCTTATAATTTTGAGGTCCCTATAGTTACTTTAGAGGGTGAAAGGCTACACCCCGCTCTCGCACCTGACGCGGATGATTTTATTCTGGAACTCTTTCACGGTCCAACTTTAGCTTTCAAAGATTTTGCAGCTCGGTTCATGGGTCGTGCGGCGAGCCATCTCATGAGTAAGACAAAACAAAAGCGAACCATTCTTGTTGCCACATCTGGCGATACAGGCGGCGCAATTGGCGACGCTTTCTTAGATCAAGATGGCATTCAGGTTTTTATCCTCTTCCCAAAAGGCGGCGTAAGTAAGGTTCAAGAACAACAGCTCACAACAATGGGGAACATACAGTCCAATGTTAAAGCTATCTCAGTCGACGGAACCTTTGACGATTGTCAGCAACTCGTGAAAGCGGCTTTCGCCGATTCAAAATTGACGAAAAAACATAGCCTGATGAGCGCAAACTCAATCAATGTTGGCCGGGTTATCCCTCAAAGTTTTTATTATTTATGGACGTCCTTACAGGCAAAAGCCGCCTATCCAAATCGGCCTTTGGTATATTCTATTCCATCTGGAAATCTGGGCAACCTAACGGGCGGACTCATAGCAAAGAAAATGGGCGCTCCCATTGATCGCTTCGTTATTGGAAACAATGCCAATAATCCCTTCGTCGACTATCTCTCCAGCGGAGTTTATGAACCCCGCCCAAGTGTACCAACACTCTCTAACGCAATGGATATTGGACGGCCAAATAATTTTCCGCGTATTTTATCTCTCTTTGGTGAAAGCTATGAAGACATTGCAAAAGTCTGTTGGGGTGCCTCTTTCACAGATGCCCAGACAGAACGTCATATTCGCCGAGTTCATACCGAAACCGGATATGTAATGTGCCCCCATACCGCTGTTGGCCATCTTGCTATGGAAGACTTTGCTGAAGATATTTCCTTTCCTTTCACACGCGTGACGGTCGGGACAGCTCACCCCTCAAAATTCGCAGATAGTGTAGAACGAATTCTACACACTGAAATTCCATTACCTAAGCCTCTTGCAAAGGCTATGAAAAAGAAAAAACGCGTCCATGTCATGGGGTCAACGCTTTCAGACCTATCCAACTATTTGGGTCTTCACGCCTAATGCAATTATCACGAGCTGAGTTTGAAAAGCGATATGCCGAAAACAGGTTGCGCATCGCCTTCATCGGTATGTCAAATATCGGCAAAAGTTACACTGGCTCACGCTTGGCACAGGCCTTTCATTTCGATCTCATCCAAATTGACCAGTTAATTTGGGAATCCCTAGGGCAAGGCAACATGGCTGATTTCGCTGCATGGCAGGGTCAACCTTATTCGGAAGGCTATGCCGAGCGCGAAGCTAAATCGATTTCCCTAGAAAGCGATGCAACAGCCAAAGCCATCTCAACGCCAACAAAAAACGCAATCTTGGACACGACGGGGAGCGTTATTTACACAAGCAAAGACGTTCAAAAAAAGCTCACCTCCGATTGGTATATCGTCCATATTTCTGCGTCAAAAGACGACATAGAAAAATTGAAGGTATATTATTTCAAACACCCCAAGCCGCTGATTTGGAATGGCCATTATAAGCGCGGTCCCGAACAGACGGCGAATGAAGCCATCTTGAGCTCTTATCCAAACCTCCTCGCATCCCGCGCACTGGCTTATGCTGATTTAGCCGACATAACCATTGGCTCAGATATTATGCTCAACCCTGAAAACTCGGTCGAGCAGATATTCGAAGCCCTAAAGCCAACCGTTTAACAAACGTTCTTTTGCTAGATTAGCTAAAAGCTCGGTATGCGCCGCATCTGCGTTCAAGCAAGGTATAGCCGTAAAATGCGTACCGCCATGCTCCTCGAAGCTTTCTTTAACTTCTACCGCAATCTCTTCTAGTGTTTCCAGACAATCCGCTGCGAAACCAGGCATCAACACCGCTAGTTTTTTGATGCCCTTCGTGGGCAAAGCCTCTATCGTTTTATCTGTATAGGGCTGGAGCCATTCTTTAGGCCCAAAACGTGATTGAAATGTCGCGTAGAGCTCGGCTTCAGACTTCCCCATTTGTTCACGAAGTAATCGCGTCGTCTCTAAACACTCGCCCTGATAAGGATCACCTTTATCAACATAGCTTTGCGGCAAACCGTGATAAGATGTTAAAATAGCATCCGGGGTCCAATCGAGGCTCGATAAATGGGTATCAACACTATCAGCAAGTGCTGAAATAAACCGCGGATCATCATAATAATTCCGCAGGAACCGAAGTTCCGGCACATCCATTCGCTTTTCCAGAGCCATTGCCACACCATCATAAACCGAAGCTGTCGTCGCACCCGCATATTGCGGGTAAAGCGGAAGGACAGCAATCCGCGTGCAGCCCTTGGCGGTTAAACGGTCAAGGGCTGATCCGATTGACGGGTTGCCATATCGCATCGCGATTTCAACATGAACAGCAGGCCCGAGCTGCTGTCTCACGCCCTCGGCTTGCGCCCGTGTTATCCGAATAAGAGGCGCCTCATCCCCCGGAAACTCCGCAGGCTCATGCCAAATAGACTCATAAGCCGCAGCAGAGCGTTTAGGCCGGGTTCGCAAAATTATTCCATGAAGTACCGGACACCAAATCCACCGGGTCGTATTAACAACACGGTAATCATGGAGGAACTCCGCGAGATAGCGCCGCGTATCTTTCGCTGTCGGCGAATCGGGAGATCCGAGATTAACGAGCAGCAAACCGGTTTTTGACATAATAGTGTGTCCTTTGAGTGTCACACACCCCATAAAATGCAAGATTTCAGAAATCTATAGCCTTGGGGCGCAGGAGAAGTGTTGAACCTTTCCCGCCCTATGTTTACGACTAGGCTAAGCGGAAAGGACTGCCGTAAATTGAAATTGAAATTGAACTGTTAAATTTCGAGCCGTCCCGAATTCAAGATGAGGATATCCCATGGCAAAAACGAAACTTCTCGGCGCATCAGCCCTTACCTCATTAGCGCTCTTGCTTGTATCTTGTAAGGGAGCCTCTGAAACTGAAATCGTTAAAACACCCACTGATGCAAGCGCTGTTGAAACCCTCGTTACTGAGGCTGCAACGCGGCCAGGTTCAGAGTTGATGGCGGCCTCACAGCAACAGAGCGATGCTCCGACGGTTCAAGAGGCGAAAGAATTTCTCGAAACCACAGAAGAAGAACTTTCCGAATTCTCCGCTTACGCCGCGAAAGTTTATTGGATTAAAGCTAATTTCATCACCGAAGACACAGCAGCTCTTGAAGCCCGCGTCGGTGAAGAATCTGCTAAAATGTCAACTCGCATGTCTAACGAGGCCAAACGATTCAAAGATCTTGCTCTACCCGCTGACATGAAACGCAAAATTGACGGTCTATTGCGTGGGTCGAACTTCCCTGCCCCTGATGATGAAGCGGCTGCAAAGAAACTTGCCACGATTATGACCGAACTAGACGGTCGATATGGGAAGGGTAAATTTGAAGTTGATGTGAATGATAAGCGTATCATCGCCATATTGGATTCTGATAAGGACGGCACACTCAAAAAAGAGGCCCCGCAAGGCACAATTCATTTAGGTCAAGCCTCTGACATCATCGCAAAATCTGATGATCCTGAGCTGCTTCAGTCCATTTGGGAAGGCTGGCGTAAAATTTCACCGCCTATGAAAAATGACTATGCCGAAATGGTGAAAATCATCAACAAAGGCTCCAATGAACTTGGCTTTAAAGACGCTGGCGATCTCTGGCGTGCAGGTTACGACATGGATGCCGAGGATTTTTCCAAAGAAGCTGACCGACTTTGGGGACAGGTAAAGCCGCTTTATGACGAGTTACATTGCTATGTACGCGCTGAACTCAACGAAAAATATGGCGATGAAGTTGTTCCGTTAGGCGAACCTATCCGCGCTGACCTGCTTGGGAATATGTGGGGTCAGAGCTGGGGTAATATTTACGACGATGTCGCACCAAAGGACGGCGGCAAAGGCGTCGACGTGACGAAACTTTTAGTCGACGCGGGATATGACGCCAAAAAAATGGTGGAAGTCGCAGAACAGTTCTTTACCTCAATGGGCTTTGAAGAGCTGCCAGAAACATTTTGGGAGCGTTCTCTCATAACAAAACCTGAGGACCGCGAAGTTGTTTGCCATGCCTCTGCATGGAATTTAGATAACCTAGAAGATGTGCGCATAAAAATGTGTACGAAAGTCAATGCTGAAGACTTCTCGACGGTTCACCACGAATTAGGTCATAATTTTTATCAACGCGCCTATAAGGATCAATCGGTATTCTACAAGGATGGCGCTAATGATGGCTTCCATGAGGCCATTGGCGATATGATTGCGCTGTCTATTACGCCGGAATATTTGGTGGAAATTGGACTACTCGACGAAGCCGACCTTCCCGGCGAAGACGCGGATTTAGCACTGCTTCTACGTCAGGCAATGGATAAGGTTGCCTTCCTTCCCTTTGGCCTTATGGTGGATCAATGGCGTTGGAAGGTCTTCAACGGTACTTATTCTCCATCAGAATATAATGATGGCTGGTGGGAGTTACGAGAAAAATACCAAGGCCTAAAAGCCCCTGGAGAGCGCCCTGCTGGCGCTTTTGATCCTGGTGCAAAATATCATATTCCAGGTAACACGCCCTATATGCGTTACTTCTTGGCGCATATTTTACAATTCCAATTCCATAAAGCTGCGTGTGACCAAGCTGGCTTTGAAGGGCCGTTACACAGATGTTCTGTCTATGGAAACAAAGATGTAGGGGAGAAATTTAATGCAATGCTGGAAATGGGATCGAGCAAACCATGGCCAGATGCATTAGAGGCTTTCACCGGAACGCGCGATATGGATGGTTCTGCCATTATTGAATATTTTGCGCCTGTAATGACCTATCTTAAGGAAGAAAACACGGGACGTAGCTGCGGTTGGTAGGCCTGCTAAGGCTTATTTGCCAATTATGGTTAACAAGCTGGTAGGACTTCGGCAGTAAAGTTTACCTTATGCAAGCCACTGCTTTAAATTTTTCTGATGATTCGATTGTTCGCAAGACTAAACGTACGGCCAAAACTCGTGTGTTGATTGTATCTGATCACCCTGGTGAAAGCCGAGATGTGGCGACAAACTTGCGCAAATTACATTTGGACGTTCAACTCAGCCTTTTTGACGGAAAAACTCTAAGCTCTATTCCAACCCGCGCACCTGACGCGGTTTTATGTCACCTAGTAGATTACCCTACTCTAGGGCCAAAACTGGCAAAGGTTATCCGATCTCATTACAAATCCATACCAATGCCACTCGTCGGGGCAATGTCTTATCCTTATCCAGATGCATCTGTTGGATTTGATTCGACCCTCTTTGCCCCAATGCATGCGTCACAGATCGCTAACCGCGTAAATGCGATGATCCGCCTCGGTGTTATGGAAGCAGAAATCATTCGTCGGCAAGAAACACTACGAGAAGACTTTGGACAAACGCCAGAACTTGGCGATCTCTCGCCTGATCGTAAATTTCGCGTCCTCTTCATCGGCAAAGCAGCGCCAAGTTTTATGATTATCGTCAACGCCATGCAGGAAAAAGGCGTTGAGGTTACCGCCGCCTTCACAAGCTTTTCTGCGTTTGACTACCTTCACGGTGATCCATTTGATGCCGTTGTTATGAATGCACTGGAACAATCTGAACCCGCTTTCAGTATTTCGGAAGCGATGCGGCGTAATTCAAAACTCTATCATACGCCTACACTTTTTCTGGTGGATGGTAATTCGTTTACGGAACATGAAGCCGCATATGAACGGGGCGCTCGAGATATTATTGACCAAAATGCAGATTCCGAAGAAATCAGCGGCCGTATATTAGAGCTAGCGAACTATCACCGTGTTCATGAACAATTAAAGGCCGATTATTCAACGTTAGCTATGAAGATTGCGGGCGATAAATCTGGCACTGCCTATTCTCAAAACTTTTTGAGATCACATTTACCTCGCATGCTCAGAGATGCACAGCCACTCAACGCCCCTGTCACACTCATTGGGATAAAACTTGCGCCGAATACAATGGACGAGATTTCGAATGAAGCGATTGAGTCTGCTTATGCTCAAACAGCAAAGCTCCTTACCAATCTTGTTCGCATGCAAGATATCGTGTGTCGTTGGGATAACGATATTTTCGTTGTCGCCTTTTTTGACACGGATGAAATAGCTGCCAAACGCATTCTTCGACGTATAAATGCACTTTTAGATCACGCCGTTTATAAATCTGGATCGACACCTAACCTCGGCTCTCTGAATGTTACAGCGCAAACGACAGTATTGGAGATAAACCCCAGCCCGAAAATAAACGCGCATCATTTAGACAACTTGATTGCAACCTTGCATCAAGACCCCGATGAAGATTAGACTCAATCTGCAATAAGCGCTGCGACGGCCTTTTCCGTTCCTCGCAGTCTAAATCTAGGCTCATTATAATTTCCCATCACCAAAATCGTTTGATCTGGTCTTAATCGCCATCCACTATTTTGCGTAATTGCATTCATGATAATTGACGGGTCTGTAATATCCTCATGTCGCATATGCATAACGACACCTTTTGGACCCGCATCCACTTTCGCAACATGCGATTTTCTACATAAGCGTTTGATTTTCATAACTTTTAGGAGGTGGTCGACCTCTTGAGGTATAGGGCCAAAGCGATCAATCAATTCAGCCGCAAGTGCATTGGCTTCCGTATCATCCGACACCTCTGAAATTCGGCGATAGGTTGCCAAGCGTAAATTCAAATCAGGAATATAGGCTTCAGGTATCAAGATCGCGACACCGACATTGACTTGCGGAGTCCAGCTTTCATCACGAACGACATCCTCGTCATCGCGTAGCTCAGCAACAGCCTCTTCTAACATATGCTGATAGAGCTCCACGCCTAGGTCTTTTATATGACCGGATTGTTCTTCGCCAAGTGGGTTCCCCCCGCCTCGCATATCCAAGTCGTGACTTGCCAAGGTGAATCCCGCCCCCAGATTATCTAGTGATTGTAGGATTTTGAGACGCTTCAAGGCTCCCTCTGTCGCTATCTGTGCTTCGGGTATTGTCAAATAAGCATAAGCGCGCACTTTAGAGCGCCCAACTCGCCCCCGCATCTGATAAAGCTGCGCAAGGCCAAAACGGTCTGCGCGGAAAATTATCATCGTATTTGCAGTCGGAATATCAATGCCGCTTTCAATGATAGATGTCGAAATCAGAACGTCATACTCACCGTCATAAAAGGCTGTCATAATGTCTTCGAGGGCACTCGACGCCATTTGTCCATGCGCGATAATATATTTCACCTCAGGCACCGCATTGCGCATGAACTCTTCGATACGAGGAATGTCGGCAATACGCGGACAAACGAAGTAAGACTGCCCTCCACGATATTTTTCCCGGAGTAAGGCTTTGCGAAGGCTAACCTCGTCCCACGGCGTAACATAGGTTCGTATCGCAAGACGGTCTACAGGCGGCGTAGCGATGAGCGATAGTTCGCGAATACCGGAAAGTGCCATTTGCAAGGTTCGCGGAATAGGCGTCGCCGTTAGCGTCAAAACATGCACATCTGCTCGAAGAGATTTAAGACGTTCTTTATGCTGCACCCCAAATCGCTGTTCTTCATCGACAATAACGAGACCCAGGTCAGAGAATTTCACTGTCTTGGCCAAGAGCGCATGTGTTCCAATAATAATATCAACACGGCCAGTCGCGAGATCTTCTTTATTTTGCTTCGCTTCTTTTGCACCGACAAGGCGTGAGAGTTGACGCACATTCACAGGCCAACCGCGGAAGCGTTCGCTGAATGTTTTGAAATGCTGCCGAGATAAAATCGTCGTCGGCGCAATAATAGCCACCTGCTGTCCCGCCATAGCCACGGCAAAGGCTGCGCGTAAGGCCACCTCTGTTTTCCCAAAACCTACATCACCGCAAATAAGGCGGTCCATCGGACGGCCCGTCGCAAGGTCCTTATAGACATCATCAATGGCGTTTAATTGGTCATCCGTTTCTGCATATGGGAAGCGAGCGGCAAACTCATTATAGGTGCTCTCATCAGGATTGATGGGGTCTGTTTTCCTCATAGCGCGTTTTGCAGCAATTTTTATCAGGCCGGCAGCAAGATCCCGTAACCGACCTTTGGCCTTGGATTTACGAGCTTGCCAAGCGGCACTTCCTAATCGGTCCAGAACCGCGCCATCCGTTGCACTGCCATATCGAGACAAAAGCTCAATATTCTCAACGGGCAAATAGAGTTTTGCCCCGCCCGCATATTCTAGCTCAAGACAGTCATGCGGAGCGTCAGACACTTGCAGCGTCCGAAGACCGAGATAACGACCCAAACCATGATCAATATGAACGATTAAATCATTCGGTGTGAGAGACGCGGCTTCAGCAATAAAGTTTTGCGCTTTACGTTTGCGGCCACGGTTGATGAGACGGTCACCCAAAATATCTTGTTCTGACAGGACGGTGAGTGCACCAAGCGTAAACCCGTTCTCAACGGGAAGAATAACAGCCCGGACATCACCCGCTTTACTATCCATCGCCGCTTGCGAATTGACCTTTGGAACAATGAGCTCTTGGTCTTCAAAGACGCTGGTTAAGCGTTCGCGTGACCCATCTGTCCAACAGCCAAGCCAAACCCGTTGTCCCGATTTCCGCAAAGAGGATATATGTTCAGCAGCAACCTCAAAGACATTGACGCCTTCGGTACGGCGTTCAGCGGAGAAGTTTCGCGCAGGGCGACCACCGAAATCCAACACGCCCTCTTCCGGACTTTCGAAGGGCGTATGTTTGCGCACTCGCTGCGCCGCGAGATGTTCGTCCCACGACAACTCATCCAGATACAGTCTGTCTTTAGGCAGTGGTCGATAAAGACCTGCGCTTTTTGACGGATCACCTGATCCTGTATCTCGCGCCTCTGCGTGCTCTCGGCGTGAGGTGTAAAAGTCTTCGATAAGATCGACACGTTCTCGCATTGCCTCCAGGAGCAAGCCGTCGAGCGCCATCAATGTTTTAGGGCCAAGATAATCAAACACCGTTTCGACATGATCATAAAACAACGGCATATAATGCTCTATGCCTTGCGGTCGAATACCGTCGATAACAGCAGTATAGATAGGGTCGCGGCTTACCCCACCCCCAAAGCACGCAATATAGTTTCGTCGAAAATGGCTAATCGACTCTTCGGTCATGAAGACTTCGGAGACAGGCGCGAGCGTAAGCTGTGAACGTGCCGAAGTTGTGCGCTGGCTATCAATATCAAATTCGCGAATGGACTCTATCTCATCCCCGAAAAAATCGAGCCTTAAAGGGTTCTTTTCCGTCGGCGGAAAAATATCAACAATACCGCCGCGAACAGCAAATTCACCCGCTTCAACAACCGTGCTTGCCCGAGAATATCCATTATCTGTCAAATATCGGATGAGGCGCTCGCGTTCCATATCCGCGCCGACTTTAGCTAAAAGACCTGCCTCGGAAATAATAGAGCGCGGCGGGACGTTTTGCATGGCCGCGCTAATGGTTGTGACGATGATATAGGGCTGGTTACGCTCTATTGTCGTCAGAAAGAAAAGCGCGCCTGCGCGCCGCGCCGCCAAAGTTTGACTCGGAGAGACGCGGTCATAGGGCAAACAATCCCATGCCGGCAGCATAAGAACGGGAATGTCGGGTGCAAAGAAACGACAGGCCGATTGAAATGCCGCAGCCCGCGTATCATCTCGCGTTATAAATAAAGCAGGCGCTTTGTCTTTGCGCACGGCTTTTGTGAACGCCAATGCATCCGCACCTTCGGGTAAACCCGACGCCGTAAGCTGAGCGTCCGGCCCGACATATCGGGAGAGTTGAATTTGCATCTACTTAACGGGGTTAAACGCGCAAAGACGTTTTAATAAAGGCGTATCAAACTGCGGCGGAACAGGAAGGGTTCCCATAATCCAACCATAAATATCGTGGTCTTTGGCGTCTAATAGCTTTTCGAACATCTCAACTTCATCATCCGTCATCATGTCGATATTTGCCTTGGCATATCCGCCCAAGATCAAATCGGCCTCTTTAAAGCCGCGATAATTAGAACGGTAAACAAGACGTTTTTTACGCGTCACCATATCTATCTGTTCGATTTTATCTGTCATATGCGCGCCATACCGACTCTAAGGCCTCATGTCACTTGTGCAGAGCCGTACAAAACGCCAAATAGGTGTGATATGTCTCGCGCTTCACAAAAACTGACGTCCCGTCCTAGCGATCTAAATGCTTATTTTGCGGATGTCACGACATTGACGGGCGTAGGCGATAAGGTCGGCGAAGCCCTCACCCGCGCAATGGGCGCGCGTATTCGAGATTTAGTCCTGACCCCGCCCAGTGGATTAATTGACCGCACCAACCGCCCAACAATCGCAGGCGCGCGCGAGGGCGATATTGCGACATTTGAAGTGACCGTCGGGCGGCATATTGCCCCCAATTCCCACAACCGTCCTTACCGTGTCCGTGTGTTCGATGACACAGGTGATATGACACTGACATGGTTCAAGGCCTATCCTCAAAGTATGGAGAAAATGATGCCCGAAGGCTCTCGCCGCATCATTTCTGGCAAATGCGAAGTCTTTAATGCTGAATTACAAATGACGCATCCTGATTATATCCTCGCACCAGACAAAGCCGAAGAGTTACCAGAGCTGGAAACGCTCTACCCTTTGACGGCTGGGCTTAGTCAAAAAATGGCGCGAAAAGCCATCAATGGCGCGCTTGATAAAGTCTTAGCAGGCCCAGTGCTTGGAAATTGGTTGGACCCCGCTTTTCAAGCCCAGCAAGACTGGCCAGATTATCGGGCCGCTTTGTCCTTGCTCCATCGACCTGAGCATCCAGTTGACATCAACGATGACAGCCCTGTACGGCGGCGTCTGGCTTATGATGAGATATTTGCAAAGCAGCTCGCTATGGCACTGGTACGGGAACGCAATCGCGGAACAGGTGGTCGAGCGCTATCAGCTAAAGGCGACTATGTTCAAGACGTCTTAAACGGCGCACCCTTCCCGCCAACAGGCGCACAAGCCAAAGCTTTTGAAGAGATTAAAAGCGACATGAGCTCGCCCAACCGCATGTCACGCTTGCTTCAAGGCGATGTCGGCGCAGGTAAAACCTTTGTCGCGGCCCTCGCCTGCGCCCATGCCGCCGAAGCCGGCGTACAAGTCGCGTTGATGGCTCCAACCGAAATTCTCGCACGCCAGCATATTGAGACCTTACGAGCCTTCTTGGCACCCGCAGGATTAACTGTCGAAGGCGTCACAGGCCGCGATAAAGGAAAGGCACGTGAAGCCCTCGCAACGGGTATGGCAGAAGGCTATATCGACGTTATCGTCGGCACACATGCCCTGTTCCAAGACAAAGCGGTTTTCAAAAACCTAGGACTGGTTATCATTGATGAACAGCACCGCTTTGGCGTTAAAGACAGATTGCGCCTGACTGAGAAAGGCGAAGCCACTGACCTCCTCGTCATGACCGCCACGCCGATTCCGCGCACCCTGGCCCTGACCAGCTATGGAGATTTAGACATTTCCGTTTTGGATGAGAAACCTGCGGGCCGTGTTCCGATTGAAACAGCTATCCTTCCCCTCGCCCGATTAGATGGCGTAATTGAGGCGGTCGGGCGCGCCGTTGAACAAGGAAATCAAGTCTATTGGGTTTGTCCGCTTGTCGAAGATAGTGAGTTGATAGACCTGACTTCCGTTGAAGATAGGCACCGCCAATTGAGAGCTATGTTCGGAGATCGTGTCGGCCTCCTTCATGGCCGCCTCACGGCTCAAGAAAAAGAGACAATTAGCCTACAGTTTAAAACTGGGGACTTTGATGTTTTAGTGGCGACGACCGTCATTGAAGTCGGAGTCGATGCCCCCAATGCAACGATTATTGTGATTGAACATGCCGAACGGTTTGGACTAGCACAGCTCCATCAATTGCGGGGACGTGTGGGGCGCTCCGACAAAAAATCCTCCTGCCTGCTCCTTTATCAAGGCCCACTTTCAGTAAACGGAAAAGCCCGCCTTGAAATCATGCGTCAATCTGAGGACGGGTTTTTGATTGCAGAGAAAGATTGGGAACTCAGAGGGTCAGGTGATCTCTTAGGCGCAGCGCAGTCAGGCTTACCTCGGTTTACCCTTGCAAATCTTGACCGTCATAAGGACCTCTTAGAAACCGCGACACAAGACGCAAGGCTACTGGTGCAAATGGACCCCAGCCTTACGAGTCCGCGTGGTCTCGCCGCCAGAACCCTGCTTTATCTGTTCGAACAGGACTTTGGCATTGCTATGATGCGTGCGGGGTAATCAGAGAGACGGTATCGGGGATTTCGTATTTGACCCCATAACATTTCCAGCCTCACCTATAATTGGCTCAGACCCGGAAACCATACCGCCCGATATAATCATTTTGGCGCCTTCTTCGGGCGTCATATTCAAAATTTGAATGGTGTCTTTCTGTACAAATAACAAAAAGCCAGACGTAGGATTTGGGGTGGTCGGCACAAATACGCAGACCATATCGTCACCTAGAGCTTTTGCTGGCTCTCCAGTTAGGTCGGCTGTCACAAAGCCGATAGCCCAAACATCCTTCTTGGGATATTCAATCAAGCACACATCCCGAAAGGCACGATCTTTCTGCGCGGCGACAGTTTGAACGATTTGCTTTAGGGAATTATAAATAGGGCTAACGATCGGAACTCTGGCGAGCATATTTTCGCCAGACTTTATGAGGGACTTTCCGATGAAGTTTGAAGCTATAATACCAAGTAAAAACAACAATATAACAGATATAATTAACCCCAATCCAGGGACTGCAAACCCTAAATAAGTTTCAGGATTCAACCTTGCTGGGATAATACGAAAGACATTCGCATCGATTTTGGACACCACCCAACTTACAGCCAAAAAGGTCGCCGCAATAGGAATAGCCACAATCACGCCAGTGAAGAATCGATTCCGAGCCCATTTGAGAAGCCGTAATTTAGACCCTTTGCGGCTTTTCCCTCGTTTTTCTGAGTTATCTGCGGGCTCAGTCTCTGGCTGAATGTTGCGCGTCATGCCATTTCCTTAAATCTTAGTACGTTGCGTCATGCGCGCTACCGCTCGGACATGCAATCGGTTATGGTGAGTCTAAGTGAAAAAATAGGGCCTGCTGAATGCGAAAGCTAGATTTAGACAAATATAAAAAACCGCTCTTAGCTATTGGGAGTCTTTTACTCATCATTTTGGCGCTCGCCTATGTCTATCGAGATGATATTTTTCAAACTATTCAAGACCCTGGGCAACCGTTCCAAACCTATGCACCGCCTGCAGCCCCAAATTACGCTTCCCTTGAAAGCTGGCTCGCACAACCGGATTTAGGCGTTGACCCCTTTACCTTGTCCGCCAAAGGGGACGTCTTTGTCGTCGTGCCCAGTGTTTACCGCGGCGGAAAACACTGGAATTTACCCTCTGATGATTTGAAACGAAAAGGTAAACTCCAACGTATCGTGCGCCCCAATTATGTTTCACCTTACGGCGAGTCTGGGCGTCTGTTCGCGCCATTTTATCGTCAGGCGTCCCTCTATGCTTTCATGACCAATCGTGAAGATGCACATTTTGCTCAAGACTTGGCGTATCAAGATGTAAAGCGGGCCTTTGATGTATTTTTAGAACAATCCCCGCCAGAGAGGCCCATCGTTCTTGTAGGCCATAACCAAGGGGCAAGCCACGTTCAGCGGCTTCTAATAGAGTATTTTCAGGGCCCACTCAAAAACCGTTTAGCTGTTGCCTATGTTATCGACCATCCGCTTCCCTTGGAGAGCTTTGAAGGGCCGCTCGCACAACTCACGCCTTGTACAGAACCCAATCAGACACGGTGTGTCGTCGCCTTTGGTTCTTTTACACCAAAAGACACAGTAATTGCTGAACGATTTTTAGAGCGGTCCCTTGTTCACAATGGACGAGAATATGAAGCGATCAATAACCGGCCAACCCTTTGCATCAATCCTTTGCTTTGGACGCAATCAGAGGATTACGCCCCTGCCCGCTTACATTTAGGCGGCGTTGCAGCAGAAGGTTTAGACCCGGATATGACGCCTGCATCCATGACCAAACAATCAGGCGCGCAGTGTTCAAGTGGTCTTTTACTTGTCGACACGCCGCGTAGTAAATCTCTGAGACGCCCTCGTGCGGTTGGGGCAAAGTTTAGAACACTGCCGTCAAACCTCTTTTATGAAGACCTGAAACAAGATGCCAAACGTCGCGTGCAAAACTTATTGGATGCCAAAGTTTTGCCCGAACGCGCAGGCCCTATGCTAGATGACTTTGACGTTCAAGAAATTGAAATCTCACCAGTTACGCCCCCCGAAGACTAAAAAAGTTTATAATCCGAATGCGGTTGCCGTGTGGAAGGTTAGACCCGCGGCAATATAAGCGAGCACAAAGAGATATCCGAAAGCGAAAAGTGGCCATTTCCAGCTATTTGTCTCTTTCCGAATAATCGCAAATGTGGAGAGACATTGCGGCGCAAAGACAAACCACGCGAGAAAAGCCAAAGCCGTTGGCAAACTCCACTGGGATGAAATCAAAGTTGAAAGCTGCGTTTCGGCATCTGTTTCAGCAATAGAATATATAGTGGCGAGTGAACTGACCGCGACTTCCCGCGCGGCCATTGCGGGAATGAGAGAGATAGCGATCTCTAGATTAAATCCAATCGGACGCAAGAGCGGCTCAATAACTCCGCCTAGCTTACCCGCCCATTTCTGTGACATCTCGGTGGCATGGGTCGGAAAGCTCGCCAACAACCAAATAATGATGGACGCAGGCAAGATAATCCGCCCTGCTCGGCTTACAAAAATCATACCGCGGTCCCACAGACCAATCAGGTAATCTTTGAAGACAGGCGCTTTATAGCTTGGCAATTCAATCAATAGACCCGAGCTCTCGCCCTTGGTGAGCGTACGCTTAAAAATTGCCGCCATAATAAGGGCGAAAAAGATACCAACGATAATCAAACCAAAGGCCACGAGTCCCTGCTGCGAAAACGGACCTACCTTCCCCTGCGGAATAAAAGCGCCGATGATAAGGAAATAGACAGGCCAACGCGCGGCACATGTCATGAGCGGCGCAATCATAATCGTCGTTATTCTATCGCGTTCTTGTTCAATCGTCCGCGCCGCCATAACGCCCGGAATAGCGCAAGCAAAACTGGAGAGAAGCGGAATAAATGCTCGCCCGTTCAAGCCGACTTTCGCCATCAATGTATCTACCAGAAAGGCTGCGCGGGCCATATAACCCGAGGCTTCGAGTAAGAGTATAAATGCGAAAAGGATGATAATTTGAGGTAAAAACACGATGACAGCCCCCACGCCAGCTATCATCCCGTCCACGACAAGAGAGGTGATGAGTCCTTTTGGTAATATTGCCGCCGCGCTAGATTGTAGTAAGCCGATGCCTGTCTCGATTAAATCCATAGCTGGTCCAGACCAGCTATAAACGGCTTGGAACATCACAAAGAGAATGAGGAAGAGAATGACAATCCCGATGACGGGATGCAGAACCCAATTATCTATGCGTTGCGAGAAGGTTTGGGTTTTTTGAACACGGCTAACGGTTTTATCCGTTATCGATCTTGCCTTAGCCTGTAAGGCTTTTAGCTCGTCCGTTTCATTGTCTGGATTTTCAGCATCGCCTTTAGAAAGCTGAGGTGCCCAACCTTCTAGATATTCCATAAGCTGTGCCCGCCCAGAAGCTCGCACCGCAACGCAAGAGATTACAGAAATGCCAAGCTCCCGTTCCAGCTCCGCTAAATCAATCGTAATCCCGTCTCGGGCCGCCATATCCATCATATTGAGAATAAGGAGAATGGGCAAGCCATGGTTCTTCGCCTGAAGGACATTATGTAGATGTGTATTTATATGGCTGGCATCCATCATAAATAAAATAGCGTCTGGAGCCCGTTCCCCTTCCAGATCGCCGCGCACAGCATCCAGTGCGACTCGTTCATCCATACTATGACCGCAATCACCATAGACGCCAGGGAGATCAAGCAGTTCAACCGATTGTCCGCCCAAAAGGTCAAACTCACCTTTACGATATTCGACTGTGACGCCCGGATAATTCGCAACTTTCGCTTTCCCGCCAGTTAGCGCATTAAAGAGTGAGGACTTCCCGCAGTTTGGCGCACCTAAGAGTGCAAAACGTAATTTTTGAACATCGCTCATTCGGCTGTTTCAACTTCGGGACGACTAACAATAACCGCTTGAGCATCTTGACGACGCAGGGCGATGAGAGCTCCATTTACGCGCACGGATATAGGGTTTTTCCCAAATAACCCAAAATGAAGCGGTGTCACATTATCACCTTCTGCAAAGCCGATTTCTCGTAATCTTATGCAGAGTTCCGGATCAGTTTCATCAAAGCCCGTAATTACACCGGATTTATTTTTAGAGAGATTTGTGAGACGAAAGGTCATGGGTCGACATAGTGCGAATAATTCGCAAAAGCAAAGAAAATACAGCGCTTCTTTACATGTAAATTACACTAGAAAGACTGTGGACAAGAGCAAAGCTCACGATTATAGCTCCGCCACACTTTCAGTGCCCGAATAGCTCAGTTGGTAGAGCAACGGATTGAAAATCCGTGTGTCCCTGGTTCAAATCCAGGTTCGGGCACCATAAACCTCACCTAAGTAATTGATAGTGAATGGTTTATTGAATGTAAATAATATCTACCCATCCACCTACCCATCCATCTGTAAACGAATCAATTTGAAGCTCATCTTCATTGAATAAAAAAAGCGGCTTTGTGAGCCGCTATTTGATTGGAAAAATGGATAGTCAGTGAATTCATATGTCTATGAGCTCTAAGTCATCTATCCATTTTTGAATCTCAGATAATTTCCAACGTGTAAAACCGCTTCCATCTTTATATGGTAAAGGGAAACGGTCATCAGTATTTCTAGACTTTCGCCACAGAGTTACTCTACTTTTTATACCAGTAAGCGCCTGCACATCTGATGAAGTCAATAATTTCTCCGTCATAATAACAATCTCCATTTCACTAACTTTTAGGCACGCGCCTAAACGCATGCCTAGTACTTGATAAACTTTTAATTCGATTTTGGCTTTGGCCGCGACCAAACCAGATCAGCTCCATCTTCACGATGAAATAGTGCGGCATTTATTGGCTTATCCATCTCAGGACCATCTAGCTTAACGCTGATATATTCAAGCGGCGCTGTATCATCATCTGGCTCGGTGACATCATTCCATGCCACGCCAAGATCACAACGACCTGACTTTACAAAATAGTCAGGACTGTTTTCAGTCTTCTTCTTTTCATTAGCGACGAAACGTACTTTTTTATTCGTCATCAATGTCGCGATTGTGCCTTCAAAGCCTGTCGCGGTCGGTTTAAATGTTCCAATAGTAGCCATAGCGTTTTTCTCCTGTGCTTGACGTGGTGGAAATTAGGCTAGCTCGCGCTTAGCCTTTTTAAATCCCGCATCGCCGGCTAGAAAACTTGTCAGCATTGAGGGAATGAGCGCTGCAATGTCGGCCTTCTCACCATAAGCCTTTTCATAGACTTTAGCGTAGGCTTCCAAATCAGCTTCCAAGTCAGGCATCACAGAAATTGTGTGCTTAACTGGCTTGGTCTGGGGAAGTTTTTGTAATTTTATTTGAGGCTTGCTCATGGAAGGTCTCCGTAGGGTTTTAGAATAAGGTCGCGGGACACGATGACGTTAAACCGCCAGCCGGGACGCACTTTAAGGGTGGGTTGAACATTTAGATTTCGCTCGATGATACGCTGCCCTGCTATATTAGCCGTATCCTGCCCTGCATTTTGCAAGGCTCGTGTTAGGCTATCATCACCGTCATCACTTGCCAGTTCAGCCCCAATCGAGAGTAAAGACGACAGAACAGCCCCTTTCAGGAATTGCCATGTATGATTGTCAACGCGGTCTTTAAGACCTGCAAAACCTTGGGCATCAGACCCCGGTAAATTATCAAGCTGAATACTATCTCCATTCGGGAGTATCAGCCGCGTCCAGACTACAAGCGCCCTACTCTGCCCAAATGCGATGACACTGTCATAGCGGCCCATAAGCCGAGCGCCCTGCGGGATAAGCAAATGATTGCCCGTAACCGTATCATAGACATTTTCTGTGACTTGCCCGATGACTTGTCCTGGGAGGTCTGAATTAAGCCCTGTGACAAGCGCGGCCGGAATAAGATTGCCTGCCATAACTTGATAAGGTGAACGCGGCGAAACAAGACTGTCCTTGCCCCTTAATTCTAGGCCGCTATAGACGAGTCTGAGTTTCTTTGGGATCCTTCATAGATTTAAGGATATCAACGATAATTATTATCTCAAACTACAATAATCTTGCCATAACTTGATTTAGTAACATGATAGTTAGATGGAAATGTTTCCTGACACTAAGCTGTAACCTTGCTTTTTAAGCTAGCCCCTGATGAAGTCTTACCAAAGGGTATGCTTTAAAGACAGTAATCGGTTTCTTTTTCAACTATGTAGATTTACTTATGAACTCTTTGAAAATTATCCGCTCCAAGGATTATTAGATGAACACTCTATTCGCCAAGTTTCATGCATAGTTTAGCGTTAAGATCAATAATATCATTCGCTATGTAATCTGGTTCGCCAACATTCGGATATAAAGTTGCTCCATCACGCTTAATAAAAGCCGTTTGTAGCCCAGCAGCTTTTGCGCCCGCCAAGTCCCAGGCATGAGCCGCAACCATTAATGCGTTAGCTGGCTTTACATCCAACTCACTTAAAGCCCATTGATAGGTAACTAGAGCAGGCTTAAACGCACGTACATTCTCAACACTTAATTGACGTGAAAAATAGCTTGAAAGACCTGCATTTTCAAATTGTTTAGCAAGTTCCATCTTGGAAGAGTTCGTTAAACTCGCGAGCCTAAACCCTCTATCCTTCAATGATTTCAGACCAACCTTCACATCAGAATGGGGTGGAAGCGAGGTTATAGGGCCAACTATCGATCGCTTTGCATCCTCAAGACTTAAGTCGATACCTTCACGCTTTGCCACCATCACCAAAGCGCCTGCGCCAACTTCCAGAAAATCACGGTAGTTATCCGTAAGCGTATCAACAAGAGAGTAATGAAGCATTGTCGAGAACCAGATCGGCAACAAATCAGCCCGACCACCGAGGGCTGCACCGACTGACGAACGCATAGCGTTCAAATCTAAAAGTGTTTCATTAACATCAAAAATTATAACTTCAGGTTTATTGCGGTTCGGCACTTTAATCCCTCAATATTATATTGATAATTTTGATAATTTGGCTTTAGGTTATAGTTCTTATAAACGTAACGCATTGTTTTATTTTTAGTTCCAATAAAATTAGCTTGGATAAAATGCCTTGCTTGATACGTCTCATATTTCTAACCATAAGCAATCTGCCTTGAAAGCGCAGTATAGCGCCGTCCTCCACCGTTGCGAGCGACCTCCCGACTGATCGTTGAGACAGCCCTTCCCAGCTTAGTTGCAATAGGACTCATTGATTGATCTGCCATAAAAAGTATGTGGTATATCTCTTCGCGCTCTGCATCAATCGTCCACGCCGTCTCGGAAGAGGCGTCAACCCGCCAGTCGATTGAATATTTTTGAAAATACTCGATGAGGGTTTACCTAACTATCTACCGATAAACTTCATCTATTCACCCTGTCGCCAGTGTTCCCACAGCTCAATCTCCTGAGCCCACCCGCTTAGCGCTAACCTCACGCTTCATCTCTTGCTGAATTTCTAACTCGGATTTCCAGCCTAGCTCACGGGTGAGTTCTTCCTCCAGCCGTCCGCGTATGCCGCGTGAGATATACTCGCCTGCTATAAGGTCATATACGGCCGTGTATTGAAATCACCTTACAAAACACTGTTAGGATTTCCACCCCCCGCCGAGCACACGGTAAAGCGTAACCCAGTTACTAGCTTCCGCGAGGCGCGTTGTGATCATGTCTTGCTGGGCGTCGTAAAACTCGCGTTGAGCGGTCAGCACCGACAGGGAACTTTCAAGACCCATGCGATAGCTCGCCTCGGTCAGGCGATAGATTTTTTCATTGGCTTCAAGCAGAGATTGGCGAGCCGCCACTAAGTCTTTTAAATTACTCTGTTCACTCAGCGCATCTGAAACTTCCTGAAAGGCGGTTTGAATCGTATATTCATATTCTGCCAGAGCCGAATCCCGCTCAACTTCAGCAACACGTACATCCGCCTTTAGCGCGCCGCTGTTGAAAATAGGCACTGAAACAGCCGGTATAAAACTCCATAAGCCAGAGCCACTACCCAGTAAATCAGACAGCTGACTACTGGAAGTGCCTACGCTTGAGGTCAGCGTAATACTTGGAAAACGCGACGCACGGGCCGCGCCGATATCAGCATATCTGGCCCGCAAAGTTCGCTCTGCGGCAAGAACATCTGGACGTCGCTGCAGCAATTCAGAAGGTGCTTCCACGACTGGGCCGACAGTATGAATCAATGGGGCAATTGGACCATAAATATTACTGTCCGGGTTAACAAGTAAATCTGGGTCTATGCGTTGGCCTACAATCAAAGTCAGATTATTTATATCTTGCGCCACCTGCGTCCGGAAAGTGGCAATGTCTGCGCGGGCGATATCCACGCTCGTTTGAGCAGTAGCGACATCTAATCCAGAGGCCGTGCCAATCTCGAAAGTTTTTTGGGTCAGCTCAAGTGACCTTTGCTGGCTATCAAGTGTCTCTTGGGCCAATTGTAAGCGTTGTTGATCAGCCGATAAAGTAAAATAGGCTGTAGCAACTTCGGCAACCAATGTAATCTGCATTGAACGTAAAGTTTCTTCAAAAGACAGATAGGTTTCGAGCTCGCTATCGCGAAGATTGTTCAGACGTCCAAACACGTCCAATTCAAAGGCGCTAATCCCAGCGGAAACGCTATTAGTATAACTTGTATCTCCATTAGTACGCAGCGTACTACTACTTATGGACCCATCTACGGACGGTATTGTATTCGCGCGAGCGATCAGAAACTGAGCCCGAGCGGATTCAACCGCTAGCGCATCCTGCCGCAAGCTGCGATTATTATTCAAGGCCAATTCGATAAGTTGGCGAAGACGTTCATCACCATAGAACTCAGACCAGCCAAGCTCATCGATCGGTTGCGAGTCTGGATCACCGGATTGCGCAATTGGCCAAGTTTCAGCTACGGGCGCTGATGGTTTAACATATTCAGGAGCGAGAGTAGTACAACCCGTTAAGACGATGGCAAATGAGCTAAGAAGAGAGAGACGATAAGTACTCATGATGTCTCCTTAAGTGTTGGGTTGGGTTCCCCATCAAGAATGGGAAGATTGGGTTTCTTTCGCGTAAATAGCTTGTGTATCAGCACATAGAGCAACGGCACCATGAATGTCCCCAATAAGGTAGCAGATATCACACCACCTATAACACCTGTGCCCACGGCGTGCTGACTCCCTGACCCAGCGCCAGAGCTGATCACGAGCGGTGTGACACCTAGTCCAAAAGCCAATGATGTCATTACAATCGGGCGTAGGCGTTGACCGCACGCGTGCAGTGTCGCAGAAATGACCTCTTGTCCCTCATCTACAGCGGCCTTTGCAAACTCAACGATAAGAATAGCATTCTTAGCGGTGAGCCCGAGGATGGTGAGTAAGCCTACCTGGAAGTAAACGTCATTTTCCAGCCCCCGTATCTGAGTAGCGAGCACGGTCCCCAATACGCCAACAGGCAAGACCAGCAATATCGAAAGCGGTACAGACCAACTTTCGTAGAGTGCAGCCAGGCAAAGGAATATCATCAATATGGAGAACAAATATAAGGAGGCCGCATTCGAGCCAGCTTCACGCTCTTCGTAAGAAAGACCTGTCCAAGCGACACTCATATCTTTTGCGACTGTCGCCGCGAGCTCTTCTATTGCATTCATTGCTGCGCCCGAGCTTACGCCCGCTGCTGCATCACCTTGGATTTGAATGGAGGAATCACCATCAAAGCGTGAGAGCGTTGGCAACCCTTTTGTCCAGCGGCCTTTACTGAAAGCAGAGAAAGGAACCATGTCTCCATTATCGTTACGCACGTTCCATTTATTTAGATCTTCGGGTGACATGCGGGCATCGGCACGGGCTTGAACGTAAACCTCCTTAACCGCCCCCCGATCGATAAAGTCATTCACATAACTGCCTCCCCATGCAATGGATAAGACGCTATTGAGGTCACTGACAGAGACACCCAACGCGCCAGCTTTCGCATTATCAACATCTAATATGTATTGTGCGGTCGCCTGAGGAATACTGATACGGACACCTTGCAAGCGCGGATCATTATTAGCGGCAGCGACAAGATCATAGGCAATGGCGCTGAGTTGATCATTACCAAGATCACCGGAATCCAGTAATTGCATTGTAAAACCGCCCGTGGATCCCAAGCCAGAAATCGACGGTGGCACTAAGACAAAGATCTGTGCATCCTTAATCTGTCCAAAGGCGGCCATAGCGCGTCCCTGAATTGCTGCCACGCTTTGTGAGGCGTTAGGACGTTCAGACCAATCTTTCAGGCGAATAAATCCCGTGCCGACATTCTGGCCACTTCCATTAAAGCCAAAGCCCGCCACCAAATATGTTGAGCTTACTGTGTCCTTTTCATTCTCTAGGAAATATTGCTCAATTTGGGCAATAACTTTATCAGTCCGCTCCTGCGTTGCCCCTGCAGGTAATTCTAGGCTGACATATAAAACACCCTGATCTTCATCCGGCACAAAGGAAGTAGGCAGACGCGTATAAAGTACGGCCATCACGGCGCTCATTAGTATAAAGAGTAAAACGAACCGACCACTGCGTTTGAGGACATGCGCGACACCTGTTTCATAACTTGATGTCACGCGCTCGACGAGGCGATTAAATCCGCCAAACACCTTACTGGATAGCTTTCCAGATTCAGATTTAGGTTTTAGCAATGTCGCACAAAGCGCGGGCGTAAAAATCAAGGCCACTAATACAGATAAGGTCATAGCGGATACAATTGTGATTGAAAATTGGCGATAAATAACGCCCGTTGTGCCGCTAAAAAATGCCATGGGGAGGAAAACTGCGGAAAGCACCAAACCAACCCCAATTAGAGCCCCAGAAATCTGGCGCATAGATTTACGCGTGGCCTCTAAGGGGGAAAGCCCCTCTTCATGCATGACACGCTCTACATTTTCAACAACAACGATGGCATCATCAACGAGTAGTCCAATCGCCAGAACCATACCAAACATGGTCAGCGTGTTGATACTATAGCCAAATGCTGAAAGGACAGCGAAGGTGCCTAAAAGCACTACAGGAACGGCAAGCGTAGGAATTAATGTTGCGCGCCAATTCTGCAAAAACACAAACATGACGATAAAAACGAGCCCCACGGCTTCAAAAATTGTATGAATAACACTCTCAATGGACGCTTCGATGAATGGCGTTGTGTCATAGGTCGTGACGATTTTCATATCGTCTGGCAGGAGGATCGATAACTTCTCTACTTCCTCATTGATCGCCTCAGCTGTTTCGGTAGCGTTCGCGCCGGTTTCCAACAAAATTCGAATACCAGCGGCGGGCTGACCATTGTAACTACTCTTCACGTCATAGCTGGCACTTCCGATTTCCACATCAGCGACATCGGATATACGCACTGTCGCAGCGCTCGTGCTAGTCACGAGAATAATGTTACTAAATTCCTCCGCTGTTTGCAGACGACTTTGTGCTGTAATTGTGGCGTTTAGTTGCTGCCCCTCCACAGCCGGTAGCGAGCCAATTTGCCCTGCTGAGACCTGCGTATTCTGCGCGGTAATTGCGTTACTTACATCTTCTGGCGTGAGATTGAATTCGGTTAGTTTTTCAGGGTCAAGCCAAATTCGCATAGCGTATTGAGCGCCCAGAACACCGACACTACCAACGCCTTCAACACGGCTGAGCACTGTTTTCATATTGGAAGCTATATAATCGCCCAAGTCTTCCGAGTTTCGACTATCATCACTCGACACTAAGCCTAAAACCATCAGCAATTCGTCCCCTGATTTACTGACAGTTACGCCTTGCGTCTGCACAGAGGTCGGGAGGGACGAAGTGATTTGCTGCACTTTATTCTGCACTTGCACTTGTGCAGTATCAGGATCAGTTCCAATTTCGAATGTGAGTTGAACGCTGGACGAACCAGATGAATTGGATGATGAGGATATGTAGCGAAGCCCATCCAAACCCGTGAGGTTTTCTTCAATAACCTGCGTTACCGACTGCTCCACAGCTGTAGCAGAGGCCCCAGTATAAGTCGCGCTAATCGAAACCGTTGGCGGCGAGATAACGGGGTAACGTGAAACAGGAAGTGAATTAATGGCTAAAAAACCAGCAAGCATGACGCCGATAGCTAAGACCCAAGCAAAGATAGGGCGGTTGATAAAAAAATGTGACATTGTGCTAGATCAATCCCGACCTGCTGGCGTGGGTGCCTCCGGCGATATGGGCGACTCATGAGTTTCGCCTGCAATCGTTACTTTAGACCCAACTCGAATCTTTTGAAGTCCTTCAACAACAACGCGTTCGCCCGCTTCCAATCCACTTTCGACAATCCATTGGTCACCCAAAGTTGATCCAGTCGTTAGCGCGCGCTCTTCAATTGTATTGGATTCATTAACAACATAAGCAATCGCATTTCCTTTCACATCCCGGCTAATCGCGATTTGAGGGACCACGAGAGTATTTTGTATGACAGCGCCTTCAAATCTCACCTTACCATACATTCCCGGAAGCAATTCGCTTTTAGGATTAGGGAATTGCGAACGTACGGTCACGGTGCCTGTCGTCTGATCTACAATTGCATCAGCCACACCCAGTGTCCCTACAAATTCATAAAGACTTCCATCATCTTTAATCATTCGAACAATAGGATCACCATTTTCAAGCTTTACTTTACCCTGTTCAAACTGCTGGCGAATACGCACAAATTCCGTAGCTGATTGCGTGGCATCTAAATAAATGGGATCTAGCTGCTGCACTGTCGCTAAAGCCGTTGTCTGATTTTCTGTAACCAGCGCCCCTTCACTTACACTCGAACGTCCGATCCGGCCATTGATGGGCGAAGTGACGTTGGCATAGGACAAGGAAATTTTGCTGGCATCGAGATTGGCTTCGGCTGATTCCACTTCAGAGATGGCCTGCTGATAGGCGGCCTCGGCCTCATCTGCACTTTCTCGGCTAACAGCTTCAATCTCGACAAGCGCGCGATAACGTGCAGCTGTAGCTTTGGCATTGGCAAGACCCACTTTAGCACTAGACAATGTAGCTTCAGCATCCCGAACAGTTGTTTGCGATGAAGCGGAGTCAATCGTATAGAGGACCTGACCAGCCTTAACCTCACTGCCCTCTTCGAATAAACGCTTGCGAACAATCCCGCCAGTTTGGGGGCGAATCTCAGCGGTTACAGCTCCGACTACACGCCCCGTTAATTCGGTCGAGATAGGCACTTGGCTATAATTGACTGTATGGGCGACGACCTCAACTGAAGGCGCGGTTTTAAGGGCGTGAGGCGCTGAGTCCGCCTCTTTATCGCATGCGGAAAGCGTAAGGGCGAGTGCTGCAGCCGTGAGAGCATGAGACCACTTCAATATTGGGCGCGCGCACATATGGGGAG
>CAYWSI010000006.1:0-29414 GCA_964460585.1 uncultured Algimonas sp. | reverse complement strand
CCGGGGACTGCGGGTTCGCATTCATAAAGGCCGTAGAAATATGCTGCCCGAAAGAAGAGCGCGCGCCTCCTTCAAAAATCACGAAACGCCACGGCGTGAGTTTCCTGTGGTCTGGCACGCGCGCCGCAATTTCTAAAATTTTATCGCGAACCTCTGCATCAGGTCCGGGAGCGTCCATAACTTTGGCAAGATTGGACCGCCGCGCCGCGAGGAAATCGATGAGTTCGGGTCGGTGCGTTGGAAGCGGAAAAGTGGTTGGCGTATCGGTCATAGCACAGCATATAGAGACCAATCCTCATTCTTAAAAGAGACTCATATCATGACAGCAGAAAATAAACTCGCCGCCCTTGGTCTCACCTTGCCGGTTCCGGCGGCCCCCGTTGCTAATTATGTCCCTTACGTCATTAGTGGCAATCTTGTTTTCATCTCGGGCCAGATTTCCAAAATCGGCGATCGGGTCGTTAAAGGCCGCCTCGGCGAAGACCTTAGCGTCGAGCAAGGTCAAGCTGCCGCACGCCTGTCGGGCTTAAACCTCATCGCGCAGATGAAAGCCGCCTGCGGCGGGGATTTGTCCCGCGTCAAACGCATCGTAAAATTAGGGGGTTTTGTCCAAGCCACAACTGATGCCACACAAGGTAATATTCCCCAAATCATCAATGGATGTTCCGATTTGATGGTACAAGTCTTTGGCGATGCAGGCCGTCATGCCCGCTTCGCTGTCTCGGCGCCAAGCCTACCACTTGATGTTGCTGTTGAAATTGACGCCATTGTGGAGATTAGCGCGTAATAAGATATATGGACTCTCCGCGCTATACCGCCACAATACTCTCCCATATCCGCGACATCTCTGCTGCGGATTGGGACGGGCTTATCCCGTCGGGCAATCACCCCTTTTTATCGCATCGGTTCTTATTAGCTTTAGAAGAAAGCGGGTCAGCCATCCCAGAGACAGGCTGGGCGCCGCGTCATATTTGGGTCGAGGATGAAGACGGACAGGTCATTGGCGCAGCCCCGCTCTATGCGAAATCCCATAGCCAGGGCGAATATGTCTTTGACCATTCATGGGCCAACGCGCTGATGCGGGCGGGAATAGAGTATTACCCCAAGCTTCAATGTTCTGTCCCCTTCACACCCGCCACGGGGCCACGTCTTTTATCTAAAACGCCAGAAGGCAAAGAGGCGGTTGCGAGCGCAATGCTGCAAGCCTGTTCCGAATGGGACATGTCGGGCGTACATCTGACGTTCTTGGAAAAAGACGACCGCGCCACATTGAGTGATTTAGGCTTTGTTGCGCGCGAGGACCGTCAGTTTCACTTTATCAATCGCGGCTATGAGAATTTCGATGCTTTCCTCGACAGCCTCGCCTCTCGTAAACGCAAAAATATTCGCAAAGAACGCAAAGCTGCCCAAGAGGGCGTAACAATAAAGCGGCTCATCGGGGATGATCTGAAAGATGAGCATTGGGATGTTTTTTACCGCTGTTATTTGGATACGGGAGAGCGAAAATGGGGACGGCCCTATTTAACGCGCGCGTTTTTCGACCATATGCAGCAAACCATGCGGGACGATATTTGCCTCGTTATGGCAGAAACGGACGGTACGCCCATTGCGGCGGCCCTAAACTTCATCGGCTCTGACGCCCTCTATGGTCGAAATTGGGGGAGCCTCATGCACAAACGCTTTTTACATTTCGAACTCTGCTATTACCAAGCCATAGAAGCTGGGCTTGAACTCGGCCTACCTCGTGTTGAAGCCGGCGCGCAAGGCGAACATAAACTCGCGCGCGGCTATGAGCCTGTCGTCACACATTCCGCCCATTGGCTATCTCACCCAGGCCTCATGCAAGGCGTTGAAAATTATCTCATTCGGGAACGTTCTGCCGTCGAACAGGAAGTTGATTTATTAGCGAAACATACGCCGTTCCGGAAAGACTGACCATAAGCGCTCTGTAATCTCAGGGTAGAGATAAGCTAAATTCCATGCTCTAATATGCGCATGACTTTACATAGCGCCTATGATGACCAAAATATTTTTGCGAAAATCCTTCGCGGCGAAATGCCCTGCGCAAAAGTTTTTGAAGACGGAGGGACGCTGGTGATTATGGATGCCTTCCCGCAATCTAAAGGCCATTGCCTCGTCATTCCCCGCGGTCCGTCGGTCAATCTATTACATGTAAAACCAAAAGATATTGGCCGGCTCTTCGGAACCGTTCAGCGCGTTGCGCAAGCTGTTGACAAAGCCCTGAAGCCAGACGGAATTGTCGTAACGCAATTTAACGGCGCGCCAGCTGGTCAAACCGTTTTCCATACCCATGTTCACATTATTCCGCGCTATGAAGGACAAGCTATGGGCGGACATGGTAAGGGCATGGCGGATATGGATGAATTACAAAACCTAGCGCAAAAAATTAGAAATGAATTGGAGAAATAAGATGCGAGTCCTTTTGACAACAATAGCTGCCGCCGCGCTTTTAGCGGGATGCGGCCAATCCACTTCGAAGACCGACGCCTCAACATCCGAAACTCCAATATCTGAGGCTCCAACAACTGAAGTCAAAGCGCCCGCGGCGAAATATGACATAAAGCGCCAATATGAAAAATTCGCAGAAGTTAAGATGAACCCCGATGTCTCTTTCCTCACGCAGACCGAGCGCAATGTGGTCAATAAACTCATCGAGGCCAGCGACTATCTTTCACAAATTTATCTTTTGCAACGCGGTGCGGATTATGCGCAGCGCCGCGCAGAGCTCGAAACATCAGGTACGGCCATCGAGAAAGCCATGTTCGATTTACATTTCGGGCCTTGCGATACGCTTGAAGATGATAGCCACGTGTTTGTCGGCGATACGCCGTGTCCAGCAGGTGCGGGTTTCTATCCCGCAGATATGACCAAGGCCGAATTTGAAAAATGGATCGCCGACCATCCCGAAGATAAGGCCGCTTTCACATCTGGATATACGGTTATCCGCCGCACGGAGGATGGTGGGTTAAAGGCTGTACCTTATCACATAGAATATACCGACTATTTAAAACCCGCCGCTGCCTTAATGCGGGAAGCAGCAGCCTTATCGGAAAATGCCAATTTAAAAACTTTCCTCAACTTGCGCGCAGACGCATTTTTGTCGGATGATTATTTCAAAAGTGAAATGGCGTGGATGGATTTAGACGGCCCGATTGAAATCGCGATTGGGCCTTATGAAGTTTATGATGACGGATTATTTGCTTATAAAACCGCTTATGAGAGTTTCGTGACGGTTAAAAATCCTGACGAGTCTGCGGCTCTCGCGAAATATAAAGACTTCCTGGTTGATATGGAAAAGAACCTCCCCGTGCCCGAATCCTATAAGAATTTTGCACGCGGTTTTGAAAGTCCAATTGCTGTGACCTATCAAGTTCACGGCGGCGGAGATAATGAAAACGGCGTACAAACGATTGCATTCAACCTACCTAATGATGAGCGCGTGCGCGAAGCCAAAGGCGCAAAGAAAGTCATCTTAAATAATGTGCTGGGTGCAAAATATGACCGTATCCTAGCGCCGATTGGAGAGCGTGTTTTGGTTCCAGAGCAAGCCCAGCTCACGGCGAAAAAATGGATGAGCAATAATACGCTGTTTCATGAATTATCTCACTCGCTCGGACCCGGCACAATTACGGTGAACGGCGAAGAGACCACAGTCAATGCACAGCTCAAAGAACTGTCTTCTGGCCTTGAAGAAGGCAAAGCCGATGTGATGGGCGCTTATAATATCCTTTATATGATGGATCGCGGCGAATTGGATATCGCTGATAAAGAGGCGTTTTTAGCGACCTATTTCTCTGGAAAATTTCGTTCCATGCGTTTTGGAACAGGCGCAGCCCATGCAAAGGGCGCGGCGTTCCAATATAATTATTTCCGCGAAACGGGCGCGGCAGAATGGCTGCCTGAAGAAAAACGCTTCCGTTTGGATTTCAAAAAGCTGGAACAATCCATCTCAGACCTCACCGGAAAGATCGTGATGCTCCAAGGCGATGGTAATTACGACCAAGCCAAACAATTTTTGGACACGTACCTGCCTTTGGATGATGCGGCAGAAACTGTGCTCAACCAGTTAGATGATATCCCTTATGATATTCGGCCCATTTATCCGGACGCGCTTTAGATAAATTCAGAGGGGATAATTATCCTCTCTGGGCAAAGCGCAAGCTCTCGCCGTCAATCAACTCCACCTTATCTTCACAGCTCTCATCATTAGAGGTACACCGAAGTTCAGGGATAGAAATTGTATCAAAGGCGTCACAGCTTTGCCCTTCAACAATCACGCGGGCTTCCGAAATCTCTCCGGGAGCGGCGACAGGTGCAAACATATTTCCTCTCCCATCTTCACCAGGACCGCTCAGATTAAAGGCTATCATTGTCACGCTCGTCGAGGCGGCCAATCCATTTTCTACAGTAATGGGAATGATACACGCCCGTGGTTCTGACACGGGCGGCTTAAGACGCAAACGAACCACCCCAGATTTTACCTCAGGGTTTGTTTCAGAAATTACAGTCTTTGGCGTGGGTTGCGTGTCCTCCACGTCAGCTGTTGGCTGACAAGCACTTAGCAACGCAGCTAATAGAATAAGTCGTTTCATATCCAACCTCAAATTTAGACGGGAATTGCATTTTTCATGCAATAGTCTTGGGCGATTTCTCGTAAAGAAGACAAGCGCGATTCAACGCTTATATGTGGCGCAATAACTCGTGCAAAATCTTGCGTATCCAATTTCAAAAGAGCAGCTTTCACAGGCCCAATGCCTGTCACGGGCATAGATAATGTCCGGTAGCCAAGAGCCGCCAAAACAACTGCCTCGAGCGGGCGAGCGGCAATCTCCCCGCAAACGGACACGGGCGTATTATTCATAGCGCAGCGATCGGCCACAAATTTCAAAACAGACAGGGCCGCTGGATGTAAAGGGTCATATCGATCTGAGACACGTGCATTATCGCGGTCAGCGGCGAAGAAAAATTGCATTAAATCATTTGCGCCAACACTCACGAAATCGACATGATCGCAAACCGCTGAAACCTGCCACGCCAAAGAGGGTGTTTCCAACATAACGCCAATTTCTAATTTTTCTGGTAAGTCCAAATCTAAAGACACAGCTCGGTCAACTTCTCTATCAAATAAGGCGCGCGCGGCTATCATTTCATCAACCGTTGTCACCATAGGAAACATGATACGTAAATGTCGGTTAGCGCCAGCGGCCAGAAGCGCGCGAAGTTGATAGCGCATGAGGCCAGGCCTATCCAAAGCAATCCGAATGGCGCGCCAGCCTATGGCCGGATTTTCTTCGGGAACAGGATCAACATATGGCAAGATTTTATCACCGCCCAGATCAAGCGTACGGAAGGTCACAGGCCGCGTTCCCGCCGCGTCAATCGCATCTCGATAGAGCGCGGTTTGTTCTTTCAGTTTGGGCATGAAGTCACTGACCATGAATTGAAATTCTGTTCGGAAGAGACCAATGCCATCCGCACCAACTTGGTCTAATTGCGGTAAATCAAGTAAGAGGCCCGCATTTAGTTGAAGCGATATTTCCTGACCATCCAGCGTGACATTTGGTTTGTGTTTTAAGGCATCATAGGCCCGCGCAAGCTCGCCTTTGACATTGATGCGCATGGCAAAATTATCTTCGACTGTTTCAAGCGGGCGGATGTGGACAATGCCTGCCTCCCCATCGAGTAAAACGGGGTCTCCTGTCTCAATCAAGTCCAATATGCCGTCTGCGCGCCCTACAAATGGGATGCCCAAAGCGCGGCAAATAATAGCGGCGTGAGATGTCGCAGAGCCTTCTTCTAAGACAATGCCGCGAAGTTTTTTTCGATCATAATCTAGTAGTTCCGCAGGGCCAAGTTCACGCGCAAATAAGATGGCATCCTCTGCGAGTTTGCGGTTTCCGGGGCCAAGTTGTTCACCGCCCAGTGCGCGTATGAGGCGGTTGGCTAAATCTTCCAAATCATGGAGCCGTGCCCGAAGATAGGGGTCTTTCGCCTTCATCAATCTGGCGCGGTGCTCATTGCGGACCCGTTCAACGGCCGCCTCTGACGTTAGGCCTGAAGAGACTGCTTCGCGCAACCGCCCGACCCATTTTCGATCATAGGCAAACATGCGGTAGGTTTCATAGATTTCTTTAGATGCGCGAGATAGCGTAGCGGCTTCTCCCGAAACCATAGCATCGACACTCGCCCGTAAAACTCCAATCCCAACTTCCAACCGCTCTTGTTCAGCAGCAATATTTTCAGCCAGCAAATTAGATGGCGCTACGGGCGGTAAATGTAGATGCGCGGAACCCTTTACTAAACCCGGCGCAAAAGCTTTGCCTTCAAATGTTTCCGGCTTGACAGGCGCAAGCGTAATCCCCTTCAGCGCGGCCTTTTTTCCGCCAACCCGTTCATCATCAGTTATGATTTCCGCCAACACCATAGCAACAGTCAGCAGGTCTTCGACCTCAGCTTCAGTAAAACTACGCGAGTCTTCGCTTTGCACAACGAGGACGCCCAAGGTTCGGCCGCCCCGTAAAATAGGCACAGCCAGAAAGCTCTTAAATGAATCTTCGCCCGTTTCCGGACGATAAGAAAATAGGGGATGGTTGCGCGCATCAGCCAAATTTAACGGACGCGCTGTTAAGGCCACATGTCCCACCAAACCTTCACCGGGTTTTAATCGCGTTTTATGAACAGCAGATTTTTTAAGACCTTCGGTCGCCGATAATTCCAACTCCGCACCCGAACGTAAAAGATAGATTGATGCCACTTTGACTTGCATGGCGGAATGAATGGCCGCCACAAAATGATCCAAGCGCTCTTGGACAGATTCTGTCCCAGCCATCGCCTTACGGATGGCCTGCATAAGCTTCGGCGGCGTGGCTGATTTTTTCACATCAACAGTCATAAATCTCGTCTAGCAGGCTAAGCAAGCGAATACCCGTTAAATTCTGTGAAACTTGCTATAGGTCTATTTTATTAGACATCTTCTTCGATGTCACACTGTGTTGGCTCCCGGCCCATGACAGCCTCTTCGATATGAATGACGACACGCCCTGCTTTTAAGTCGATTTTTGGAACAGCTCGCTTCGTGAAGGGATGAAACCAACTGGCCTGCGCCTCGGCAGATTTGGGAGGTTGAATTTCAAGCATATCGCCTGCGCCAAAATCATGAACGCTACGTATCGTGCCAAGGCGCTTCCCGTCCGTTGATTTGACGTCTAGGCCAACAAGGTCAGCGTAATAGAAATCTTCGTCGTCTGGTTCTGGCAAAACACTTCGCGGCACAAATAGCTGTGTGCCTTTCAAAGACATCGCCTGTTCGCGCGACCGTATTTCGGGCGAGCGCATGGTGAAAGCATTGCTAACCGGGCGCGGGTTTTTAGGCGTTAGAATAACGCGGCCATCTTCACCCAATAGCGGGCCATAGGTCGAAAAATCTTCCGGGTTTTGGGTGAAAGATTTGACTTTCACCGCGCCGTGAACGCCATGCGCCCCAATGATAATCGCGACGCAGGTTAGAAGGTCTTTTTGTTCGCTCAAAGCTTTGCTTTAATCTCGTCTACGAGATCGATTTTTTCCCAAGAAAACTCACCATTATCGCCAGGCTCTCGGCCAAAATGACCATAGGCCGCACTTGGCGCATAGATTGGTTTATTGAGATCAAGATGCTTGCGAATACCGCGCGGCGTGAGATCCATAACCTGGCGGATAATCTTTTCAATTTGCTCGCCTTTTATGGGGTTATTATCATCAACATTCACATAAATTGACGTCGGGGACGCGACACCAATGGCGTAGCTAACTTGAATTTCGACCCAAGGCGCAACGCCCGCCGCAACAAGATTTTTAGCTAAATAGCGCGTGGCATAAGCCGCTGAACGATCAACCTTCGTCGGATCTTTACCAGAAAATGCGCCGCCGCCATGAGGCGCCATACCGCCATATGTATCGACAATAATTTTACGTCCTGTCAGGCCTGCATCTCCATCAGGTCCGCCAATAACGAATTTACCCGTCGGATTAATGTGGAAAACCGTATTTCCCGTAATCCAACCTTTAGGCAGAACCTCTTCGATATAAGGCTTGACCCGCTCGGCAATTGCGCGGCTATCGAGGGATGCATCTAAATGCTGCGTCGAAAGAACAATGGCTGACGCTTCAACAGGACGTCCATGGTGATACCGAACTGTGACCTGTGATTTGCTGTCTGGGCCTAACCAATCTTGACCTTCACTTTTCCGCGCGCGCGCAAGGCGTTCGAGGATTTTATGTGAGTAATGTACGGGCGCAGGCATAAGGGCACCAGGCACATCCAAAGACGCATAACCAAACATAATGCCTTGGTCACCCGCACCTTCTTCCGTGTGAAGACCTGCGCCTGAATCTACGCCTTGTGCAATATCTACGGATTGCGGATGAAGCAGAACATTGACGTCTGCATGCTTCCAATGGAAACCTTCTTGCTCATAGCCAATGTCTTTGATGGCCTCGCGCGCCAAAGCTTCAATCTGTTCTGGCGTGATTGAAGATGGGCCCCGAGTCTCTCCTGCAATAACGACTTTATTCGTTGTTGTCAGAGTTTCTGCCGCAACGCGAACTTGCCAAGGGTCCATACCCTCTTTGATGGCTTCACGGAAAAAGAGATCAACGACCTCATCGGAAATACGGTCTGAAACTTTATCAGGATGACCCTCAGAAACAGATTCAGAGGTGAATTCGTAAGATTGGCGGCTCATGGCTCGCTCCTCGATTTTAAGGCTCTGCGCTTTTTATTCTTATTCAGAGGCGGTTACGGCGGCCAAGAATTAGGCCGCCCAAATGTTAGATTAGAGTTCTAGTAGCGGTAATGCTCAGGCTTATACGGACCTGATTGCGGTACGCCGATATAATCAGCTTGTTCTTTTGACATTTCAGTTAGCTTCACGCCAATTTTCTCAAGATGCAAACGCGCCACTTTTTCGTCCAAATGCTTCGGAAGCATATAGACTTTATTCTCATATTTCTTCGTTTTCGAATGCGCGTCTTCCCAAAGCTCGATTTGCGCGAGAACTTGGTTTGTAAAACTTGCGGACATGACGAAAGACGGATGACCTGTTGCATTGCCGAGATTGAGCAAACGGCCTTGCGACAATAGGATCATGCGGTTACCTGATGGGAATGTAATCATATCCACTTGGTCTTTAATGTTCGTCCATTCGTGGTTTTGCAAAGCTGCCACTTGAATTTCATTATCGAAATGCCCGATGTTGCCGACGATAGCCATGTCCTTCATCTCGCGCATATGCTCAATGCGAATAACGTCCTTATTGCCTGTTGTTGTAACAAAGATATCAGCATCAGAAACTGTGTCTTCCAAAGTTGTCACTTCGAAACCATCCATAGCCGCTTGTAGCGCGCAGATTGGATCAACTTCAGTGACTTTCACGCGTGCACCCGCACCGCGAAGAGACGCTGCAGAGCCTTTGCCTACATCACCATAGCCAAGAACAACGGCTGTCTTACCGGCCATCATTGTGTCTGTTGCGCGGCGGATGCCGTCAACGAGTGACTCTTTACAGCCATATTTGTTGTCAAACTTAGACTTGGTCACAGAGTCGTTCACATTGATAGCTGGGAAAGGCAAACGACCTTCTTCTTGTAACTGATAAAGACGGTGAACACCTGTTGTTGTTTCCTCAGACACACCGACAATATCTTTTTTCGTTTTGGTAAACCAACCTGGGGATTCCGCCATGCGCTTCTTGATTTGGGCGAAGATTGCAGCTTCTTCCTCTGATCCTGGCTCACCTTCGATAAGATGTGTTTCGCCCGCTTCAACACGCGCGCCAAGTAAAACGTAAAGCGTCGCATCGCCGCCATCATCAAGAATGATGTTCGCGCCTTCTGGGAATAGGAATGACTTATCAAGATAATCCCAATGCTCTTCTAGCGTTTGGCCTTTAATCGCAAAGACTGGCACGCCAGCGGCTGCAATCGCAGCGGCAGCATGGTCTTGCGTAGAGAAGATGTTGCAAGACGCCCAGCGGACATCTGCACCCAATGCGGTAAGCGTTTCAATCAACACAGCCGTTTGGATTGTCATATGTAGCGATCCAACGACGCGCGCGCCTTTAAGGGGTTTTTGACTTCCAAACTCTTCTCGCAGCGCCATAAGGCCTGGCATTTCAGTTTCGGCAATATCGAGTTCTTTGCGTCCGAAATCCGCTAGGGAAATATCTTTGACGACATAATCTTGTGCGCTCATGGGCTCATATCCTGATGTGGGCAGCCAATCTGCCTCGTGAATTTAGGGGGCCAATACGCGCTCTTCTCACTGCCGTCAACGCGATATAACGTTTTTTTTATATGGTTGTTTTTCAGTGATAGAGGCAGGAGCGAATGGCGTCATATCGCTGGACCGAAAAAGATGAGCTTACGCCAAGGAAAAGCTATCGTTTGGCGGTGGGTCTGTTAAACTCGCGAATGTGACCAAATTATCTCAAAAACCAGACGTTTGCGTCATTATTGTGAATTATAATGCAGGGGAATATCTGCGCCCCTGCGTGGAAAGCCTGCTCTCGCAGACCCTAACAAATTTCGAATGTATTCTGGTCGATAATGGCAGCACAGACGGCTCTTTGGATACACTGCCAGAACTTGACGCGCGCTTCACACTCATCGAAGCTAAAGAAAACTTAGGCTTTGCGGTGGCCAATAATCGCGCCATTTCGCAAACGTCTGCCGATTGGGTGGCTCTACTAAATCCAGACGCCTTTGCGCGGCCAGACTGGTTAGAAAAAGGCCTAAAGGCCCGCACGCACCTGCCAAAAACAGCCATGGTGGGCAGCACCCAATATCTCGCTTTGGAACCCGATTATTTTGACGGATTAGGTGATGAATACCATGCCTTTGGCATCGCGTGGCGGGCAGGATTTGGCATACCCACGGCAGAGGTTCATGACCGCGAAACATTCGGCCCTTGCGGTGCAGGCGCCTTTTATGATCGCCGCGTCTTTGAAACTCTCGGCGGATTTGACGAGAGTTTTTTCTGTTATCATGAAGATGTTGATCTTGCCTTTCGCATGCGTCTGGCAGGTTATCGCTGCGTGCAGAGTTCTGAGGCAATTATTGACCATGTGAGTTCCGCCATATCAGGGCGCGCGTCAGACTTTGCAGTCTATCACGGGACACGCAACCGAATTTGGACCTTCTTTAGAAACATGCCTTGGCCTTTGCTTATTCTGCTCACTGTGCCTCACCTCTGCGCCAACCTAGCGTTCCTCATCGTGAGTCTTTTTCGTAAGGGACGGTTCAAGCCGACATTTAGAGGGTTGCGGCACGGGCTTTTCACTCGCCCTGCAAACCGAGCCAAAAAAGTAAAAAGGCAGGTAAGCCTCATCGCGCTCTTGCGCGCTATGGGCTGGAATCCCCTAAAAGTCGTCCAGCGCGCACCCGTGAACACACAGCGCCTGCACAGTTCTGAAGAGACCCTAAATAAAACCGTCACTAGACCCTAAGAAAATTCCTGATAGGAAGTCGAAAAAATAAACACGCCGAATGGCGAGAGTGGAAAATATGCAGAGCAAATTAACGCGCCGGGGCGTGATGGGCTTAACTGCAGGGGCTGGATTGGCTGCCTGTACACCGCCTGAATCTGTGGTGAGTAACAATACAGCCGTCCTTTCGACAGGTGCCTTTGCGCATGGCGTCGCATCAGGCGATCCGCTTTCAACAAGTGTCGTTTTATGGACGCGGGTTTCAACAGAAACGGATGGCGAGCTTGACGTCACCTGGGAGGTATCACGCGATAAAAGCTTCTCCGAAATTACAAACTCGGGAGGCTTCAACACAAATAAAGCCCGAGACTATTGCGTAAAAGTCATTGCGGATCAGCTAGAGCCCGGACACACTTATTTTTACCGTTTTCGAACAGAAGATAAGGTTTCTGATATTGGCCGTACACGGACATTGCCAGACGGGCCCATAGAGCAGCTCCGCTTTGCCGTAGTGTCCTGTTCGAATTGGCAGCACGGCTATTTTAACACCTATGATGCCATTGCCAAACGAGCGGCTGAAACACCCTATGATGCGATGATCCATTTGGGAGATTATTATTATGAATATGGCGCATTAACGACCCCGCGGCTCCCAGACCGTATTCATGAACCTGCGCATGAAATCATAGAACTGAGCGACTACCGACAACGCCACGCGCAATATAGAAGTGACCCTGCGCTACAAGCGGCAACGGCGGCCATGCCGCTCATTGCGGTTTGGGACGATCATGAGACCTCTAATGATAGTTGGAAAACAGGGGCTGAAAATCATCAAGCAGACACTGAAGGTGATTGGAACACACGCCAGCAAGCCGCCCTACGCGCATATTATGATTGGATGCCAATACGCGAGCCTAAGATAGGAAGGGTAAAATCTGACATTTATAGGAATTTCCGATTTGGCGACCTTGCAAATATAACTTGTGTCGAAACTCGGCTAACAGCGCGCGCGGAACCGATTATTGTCGAATCTTATATTAATGAAATCTCATCCGAAGGCGGCGCGGATAAATTTAAACAAGACATATTATATGCTCCAAATCGCGAGATGTTTGGCGCGGATCAGCAAGCCTTTATTGTCGATGCCTTGCAACAATCAAAACAAGACGGAGTCCCTTGGCGCTTGCTGGCCAACCAAGTGATTATGGGCCGTCTTCTTACCCCTGACTTCACGCCCTATATTGACGAAACCGCCATACAAAATATCGAAAAAGCTTGGCCCGACGTCCGTGATTTCGTGACATTGAGTAAATATAATATGCCGCTCTATCCAGATAGTTGGGACGGCTATCCGGTCGCACGTGAAAATTTCTACGCAGCTTTAGAGGCAGCGGGACTGAATGACATGCTTGTGCTCACGGGGGATGCCCATGAGTTTTGGGTTAATGACCTCACATCAGAAGCAGGCCGGAAATATGGGTTGGAACTCGTCACAAGCTCTGTGTCTTCTCAGACGCTAACGGCTTTTTTGGGTGACGCCACGGCCGAGCATAATTTACTCCTGACTCAAAAAAATGAAGATGCTCGTTTTTATGATGCGACACGGTCTGGATTTATTGACCTGACTCTTACGCCCAAAAATGCCGCTGTCATTATGTTCAATGTCGACACCGTTTTATCTCGGGATTATGTGTTAAGTGAAACCGCCAGTTTCACTCTTCGCAAGTCTGGGAATACACTTAAGGCGGCCTCGCCCAAAGGCCTCTCTGTGGCGCAGCGCGCCCTGTTTCACGGGATAGGCTAGCCCAAATCCGGCAGGCCGGGCGAACCCGATAAATGCGGGTGTTTTGCAACATAGGCTGCTTTAAGGCTGGCGGAACTTTGCCGCGAGCCGTCATGAGACCAGCCAGGCGGCGCGAATAAATATTTCAAACGCTGCACCAAAGAGAGTTTGGGTTTGCAGACATCTTTCACTGCGCCCCACATTTCGCTGAAGGCAATTTTAATGGGATTATACGTCTCGACATTTTGAACGAGACCATAAGTTACTTTTTCATCCTTACTTTCAGGGACAAAGGAACCAAACATCTTGTCCCATATGATGAGAATACCCGCATAGTTTGAATCTAAATATTGCGGATTTGTCCCGTGATGCACGCGGTGATGTGATGGCGTATTGAAAATAGCTTCAAACCAAGCGGGCATGCGGTCAATGGCCTCTGTATGAATCCAATATTGGTAAAGCAAATTCAGCGCCCCCACAAAACCGAGCAAAAGAGGATGAACGCCCAAAATCACTAAGGGTGTGGAGAGAAGCACAAATCCTGTAAAATGATTATTCCAAGGCTGCCGCAACGCCGTAGATAAATTGTAATATTCGCTACTATGGTGAACGACATGAGCCGTCCAGAACCACCGCACGCGGTGTGCCGCACGGTGTTTCCAATAATAAAGAAAATCCTGCGCGATTAAAGCCAGCACAATTATGGGGACACTCACCCCCCAATCCAGAAGCCGAAATTGCCACGCCCACATTAAAACCGAAAGACTAATCACGCCCATTGTAATATCAGAGGCGAGGTTCCCGAATCCCATTAACATAGAAGTCAGCGCGTCTTTGGTTTCATAGGCGCCCGCCAGCTTACCTTTGCGGACCAACCACCATTCTAGCGCAACACTCAGCACAAAAAAGGGGGCGGCATAAGCCAGAACCATTGGAAATGAAGGCGTATCAATTGGCATATCTATACGTCGCCGCCTTCCCGCTAGCTGTCAATGCAGCACAAATCATTTTGGCGCGTTGCGCAGAACAACCTTAATCGCCTTTACATCTACAGTCAGCAACTCTGCCGTTTCCCCGGGCCAAACGGAGGCGTGATCCAACCCAACCCGCTCCGTCAAAGCGCCAGGCGTGAAATCCAAAACAAAATCTGTCCATTCGGATGTGAGTTGTTTTCGCTTCCAACCACTATCCCCAGACCCTGCGGAAAAATATCCAATATCGAATGTTTCGAGACCATTTATCCGCGACTTTCGGGCCGTCACTGTCATTTGGATATTTTGCGCGGCAAAGGCACGTTCATATATAGGACCGAGCGGCGCAAAAACACCGGGGCCCCTCGGCAAGCTATCGCGGGCGGCTGTGCTGGTCAGGCGCGCATAGGCGGGCTCCTCACCAAAGGCCGGTACATAAACCGCTTGCGTTCCAGGTTGCGCCGTCAAACGCACAAGGTCTTCACCGCTCATAATATAGCCTTCCTTGCGAATTTGATCGACGGTCAAATCAGAGTTTTCTCCAAAGGACAAAGCGGCCGCGATCATGACGACAACGAGTATAGCTGCCAAAGGATAGAAAAATCGGTCTTTCAACATAGTCGCGGCATATGAGTAAAGCTCAATTCAGGGAAGGTTCAGGCATATGTTATCATAAGTTTCGCGTTGATAGCCACAGATATACTGTTGTTTCATCTATTTTCGGGAGCTCACATGATACACCCTATTCGATTTTCACTTACGCTTTTAGCAGGGGTCTGTTTGACCGGCCCCGTTTTTGCCGCGCCGCCGGAAGGCAATATAGAGACCGAAATCTTAGCTGAAAAGATTGAGGATAAGCTATCCGGGCATAAGGTTGAGATTGCAAAATCCTCAGCGCGCCTGAAAAGAAAATTAGAAAAGGGCCTCGAAAAATCCGATGGTGAGGTCACTGAAGATATCGCAGTGGCTATGGATGTTTTAGAAGATGCCTTTTCCGAAGAAGGTCTCTTTCGCAATCTAGCCTTCATGATGGGAGATTTTGCTGAAGGTATAGAGATGGATTCCGATGACGGTGAGACGACAATCTCATTTGAGGGGGCGAAAATTGCCCAAATAAAGCATAAGAAAAAGCGCGATAGCGAGGATCATTTTGAAATTTCTGGCTTAGGTAAAAACCTGACAATCGACCGAGAAGAAATTGTGAAAGACGGAAAATCAAAGACGCGCATCGTCATTGATATGGACGGCGATAGCGAAATTGATATCACCTTGCCGGAATTCAAATAGCCTATTTTAGATTAAACTAAAAACAAGACCGCGCGTTCATCTGCGCGTTCGCGTAAGGCACTGCCGAGCATTTCATTTAACTCATCCGTAAACCGTTCAGAGGCCGCATCCGCCCAAGCCGTTTGCACGGCGTCTATCAACTCTGGGCGTTGCTTATTGACCGCTGAACGTACACGTCCATTTGTCAATATCTGCCGAGCAATAACGGGCACTTTGGCGCTTCTCATTTTCCCGGACAAAGCTTTGCGGCCATAGAAATAGCTGCCGCCCGCGAGCACGCCCCCGACGACCAAGCCTAAGGGGTTGAGAAAGAGAGGCGCAAATAAATTGGCATGGGCAAGCAAAGACCCGATGAGAATAGCCGATAATGTAGTCCCAACCAGCGCCGTATCTGACTCCATAGACCCGACATGCGGCATGGCCAGTGATAACCCTTCCAAATGCCGTGACACATGCTGGGAATCTGTCAAAGACAAAACCATCGCTGGCAGGCCATGTTCACGGCATAGAGGATCGGTCACTGTTTCAATATCGCGCTGCAATCCTGCAAACCAAACATCAATCACGGGGCGCAAGGCCGTTCGAGCCTCGTCCGAGGACAACCACTCTGAGACCTTGATATTTAATTGGCTTTCAACATCATCCAGACTTTTGATATGACCGCTGCGCCAGTCCGCAAATGTCGGGAGGATACAGCCTTCCGTCATCGCATCGACTAAAATGGGCGCGAGAGTTTGCCCTAATTCGCGCGAGGCTTTTTCCGCCTTTTGAAAAATTTCTCCACCTTTATCTGTGTGCTTTTTCACTTCAGATTTAAAACTCGAATGGAGATATTCAAACCGTCCAAGCCACGCCAAGCCGCGCGCAATGGCAAATTCAGGTTCGGCGCCGCGGACAACACGTGCTTTTGGAAAGGCGGCTTTTGTGGCAGGCAAAACAAGCGGAAGACGTGAAGCCCCGCCGGTCAATAAGACCGTATCTGGCCGCTGCCCCTCTTTCGCCCCGCCAAGATTTTCAATCGTTTCATTTAAGGCATAATCAAATGCCTTGCGCCAACTATAACCCTGTAAAGCATCGAGCGGTTTGTCCAAAATCTTATCCGCATCCGCCTTATCAATCCGAATATCAAAGACAACACCGCGGCCAATCGGAAGGCGTTTTAACAGCTCCACGGGAACATCTTCGCCCGTGAAATAGGCCTCCTTCGCTTCGCGGCACCAATATTCCATGATGGGTCGATAATGCGGATATTTCTCGATAAGCTGCTCAATTTTCTTGCGGTCGCGTTGACGCGCTAAGTTCATCTCGAATATTTCTGTGTCGAGCAAACCAGATCCCAAAATATTATGACCGACATCTTGCGCATCTAAATCGCGGCAATAGGTAAAATCTGTTGTGGAGGATCCAATATCAACAATGAGGACAGAGGCCCGCGTATCTTCAATGGACAGATAGCCTTGTTCCAGTGCCGTCATTAAGGCCGCACGAGATTCAGGCACAATCCGAACCTTTGATAAGCCCGCCTCCTGAAAAACGTCACGGTAATCATCGCGGTCTTGCGCTGTCCACCCACTCGGGCAGCCCACAATAAATTGGCTGTCCTTTGGCCCCAAAATTGTGCCGTCCACGGTCAAGCCGTCGATTAGGGTTTCAGTAAAGGCAAGGGTTGGCTCGCGCACAGCTGCAAGATCTAAATCCCGCGATTTGAATTTGATTGCGACATTCGCATTGGGGCCTAGCGCAGCTACATTTAACGCGTCCGCGCCAATTTTTATGCCAGACTTATCTTTGGCTACAGCCGTCACGAAACTACGGCGGCCCCGCCATTCCAAAATCTCAGGCTCACGCACAGTCGCGCCAAAGGCCCGCCCCAACGCCGTTTCCCCGTGACCGAGATCATATCCGATAAATTCGAGAGAGCTCATGAGCGCACCCACACTGTACCGCGCCGTAAAATACTCCCATTTTCTCGCAGAAGCGCGGGGGCTGCCATTTCAATTTTTGCGCCTGCGCCGATACCGGGAAGCTCATCGAAATATTCAGATGTTTTTTTAGAATAAGTTACGACTGAAATGCCCCCTGAGCGCAAGAGACTAGGCAATTCTTTTTCAATTAATTCCAAGGCAAAATCACTATCGCCTGCCCCGCCCGCTTCCAATAAGTTATGCAGCATAGCGGCCAGTTGCGGCGTATCAGCCCAATGATCCTGTACCTGTGGCTCGGCGAGACGCGATAAAATATGGTCGGCCGTTTTAAGGGCATCCTCTATTTGTCCGATCAGCCCAGCCGCATCCACCGACAAACGGGCTTCGGCCTTATATTGACGGCCCGTATGATCTTCTAAAGCGGCTGGCGGTTTGCGGCGCGGTAATAACTTCAAAAACTGCTTCCAACGTTTCGGCTCTAATGTGTGTAGCCCTGCCAAAAGGGCGGCGGATAGCACCACAAGTCCTGCGCCTTGAACCAATCCGACAAGGCCCAATAAGCCTGCGGCGCCATAAAAAAAGCTTGGCTTACCTAGCAGACCAGACACACCGCGAGCCGGCGTCCCTGTTTCAATATAACTTATATCCGCCGTCACAGCGCGGTCTAAAACCCCTGCGCCAGATTTAATAACTTCGATGAGCCAGAGGCCCGTTTTCTGCAAAGCAGGATCTTCCGTACTGCGGGCAAAGGCCGCGCCCGTACGGTCCAATGCCCCGCGAATAGCGCTCACGGTTTGCGCCGAAGATAAAGCCGCCTCACCGCTCACAGATAGCGCACGTTCTAAGCCGCCGCGCTCTACCGCAAAAGCGGGCAAGAGAGACGTAACCGTCAACTCCGTCGAAGCGCGACGTCCGGGTAATTGAGGTGAACTTACCATATCGAGGATGTTGGGGGTACAGGCAAATGAGTCAAGCGGTTAAGCCGTAATTCGCCGCCGCGTTCATGTCTGGTTTGGATTTCAACACACGTAAAAAAACACGCATTTGTGCATCGTTTTTTCATATATTGTCGATTAGACAGCCGCCATGTTTCGAATTCTCATCATAAGCTTATTGATGTGGCTGACCTGCGGCTTTGCGCAGGCGCGACAAAGCCTGCCATTGGATACAGGCAATACCGAAATTATGCTCCTGTCTGATGTCGACACGGCGGCGCCGGGTGAAAGCTTTACCGTTGCGCTTCGCATGAAATTTGACGGGAATTGGTACACCTATTGGCGAAATGCTGGCGATAGTGGTGAACCCGTACATATCGTCTGGGACCTGCCTGACGGCGTCACCGCAGGACCTATCTCTTGGCCGGCCCCTAAAACCAAAACCGTCGGGCCGATTGTCTCATATGCAATGGACAAAGATGTTTGGCTGCCCGTTGAAATATCTCTAAGTGAGGATATTGACCCAAATGCGCCGATTACGCTGAAAGCTCATGCCTATTACCTCGTCTGCGATGACATTTGCATTCCAGAAGATGGTGCCCTCACCTTGCCAATGGCTGTAGGGGCAAAAGTTGAAAACCCTACCCATTCTATCTTAATCAAATCCGCACAGTTAAAAATTCCGCGGCTTGCAGACGCGCAGGGGTCCGCCCATTTGGAAAATGATCAAGTCATTTTTAATATAACCTCTCGGCCAAATGGGTTTGAAAACGCAGCGCTTTTCCCAAATGAAAACCCAATTATCGTCCATAGCAATCCCATTGATCTGGAAAATGGTCAGAGTGGAAATCGCTATAAAGCCACAGCAGGTTATGGTTGGGATGATGGGGTACCAGAGAATTTTGAAGTCACACTCGTCGCAGAAGATGGCCGCGTCATTGTCGTGCCAATCGCGACCGATAGAACCGTCGATATTGGCGCAGTAAAATCTAGTGGTCAGGCCGCCAATATCGGATTTTGGGGCGCTCTCATTGGGGCTTTTATAGGCGGGCTCATTTTAAACCTCATGCCTTGCGTCTTCCCAATCATTTCCCTCAAAGCTCTCTCTCTTGCCAAGACAGCCCACGGGGAACGCACTCAGGTCCGCAGTGCGGCTTGGGCCTATACAGCAGGCGTGCTTGTTAGTTTTGTTTTTTTCGCGGGCCTCATCATCGGCTTAAAAGCCGGCGGCGCATCCGTGGGCTGGGGCTTCCAATTACAATCACCTTGGCTCGTCGGGTTACTTTCGCTTCTCTTATTTGCCATTGGTCTCAACCTTTTAGGCGTCTTTGAGCTTAGCGGGCGATTTCAAAATATTGGCGCCAATAGCGTCACGAAATCAGGGTCGATGCCGAATTTCCTAACAGGCGTCCTCGCTGTTATTGTCGCAACACCTTGTACCGCGCCTTTCATGGCCAGCGCAGTGGGCCTTGCTTTAGCCAGCAGTGCTATTGTGACAGTCGCGATTTTTATCGCCTTGGGCGTCGGCTTTGCGCTCCCCTTCTTACTTGTCGCCTATGTTCCGGGACTTTTGACACGCTTGCCAAAACCGGGCGAATGGATGGAAAGTTTCAAACAATTTTTAGCCTTCCCAATGTTTGCCGCAGCGATTTGGCTCGCATGGGTGCTAAGCCTGCAAGCGGGCGCAGCCGGCACGCTCAAGCTTTTATCAGCGGGCCTCATGCTGAGCTTTGGCATATGGATTATCAGCCGCAGCAACGGAACATGGAAAATTATCGGCAGCATTGTCACTTTATTCGCCTGTCTTTTACCTTTTAGCCTTACCGCTTCTAACCAAGCCGCAAATTTAAACGCCAAAGCTTGGTCAGCTCAGGCGGTCGCGGCAGCGCGCGCCGAGGGCCGTCCCGTCTTTGTCGATTTCACCGCCGCGTGGTGCGTGACCTGTAAGGTCAATGAAGGCTTAGTTCTAAATAAGACAAAAACGGCGGAATTATTTGAACGTACAGATACGGAATTTTTAATTGCGGATTGGACCAATAAGGATGACGTTATTGCAGCAGAGCTGAAACGCTTTGGGCGCGCAGGCGTGCCGCTTTATTTAGCCTATAAGCCGGGGACCGCAGAGGCCGAAGTCCTGCCGCAGGTTCTCACCTATGAAATATTAAAAGACGCCCTTGAATAGAGAGCTTCGTTTTATTTTATTCGGCAGCGATTTTTATTTCGTCTTCGTCAGGTTCATAAACGAGAATATCGGCGGGCTGACAGTCGAGTTCTTTGCACAACAAATCTAGCGTTGAGAACCGCACCGCGCGCGCTTTGCCCGTTTTCAGAATAGACAAATTCGCCATGGTAATGCCCACACGATCTGCCAATTGCGTCAGGGACATTTTCCGGTCGAGTAGAACGCGGTCGAGTTTCACTTTAATCGCCATTAAATCGTCAACTCCTGCTCAGCTCGTAGAGCTGCGCCATGACGAAAAGCTTCGGAGATAACAACGATGACGAATATAAAGAACCAAGTGCCCAGCCGAACATCGAGCTGTGATCCGCTTACTGTCCCATCTCCCTCGCCCATGAAGAAAAACGCAATCATGCGGAAGACTTCCGTCACCGCGAAAATAATCCAAATATTTCGAAGCCGTAGAATATTTTCATGTAAAAAAGGATCGCCATGAACAACTGCCGTAACGACGCCGCGAAGGAGTTTCAGAACAAAGAACCAACCCACAGCCACAACGGCCCCAGCTAAACATCGTGACATGAGGCTTGTCGGGTCTATTTGCGTTGGCGCTTCTGCAATGAGGCTTTCTCTGAACCCACTTGGGACAGCCATGATAAGGGCCATAATCAAGAAAATTACAAAGAACACACTAAAAACCCACTGCCCTACCATCAAAATAGGAGACAAGAGTTTCGCCATAGGCGCGCTAGCTGGCGGATTAAAGTCTACGTCAGTCATCATTACCTTATTGATAAACAATAATCTGTCATATGCAAGTATTGCTCCCATGCAAAGAGCGCCCTAAGCCGCCTGTCATGACAGATAAAAAACTCACAGTTGGAACGAAAATTGTCGTTGCCTCTCATAATGAAGGTAAAGTCAGAGAAATTCGCGACCTATTACGGCCCTTTGGATTATTGACCGTGAGCGCCGCAGAGCTAAACCTTCCTGAGCCCGAAGAAACCGAAACGACATTTTCAGGTAACGCTAAGCTAAAAGCCCTTGCGGCTGCGAGAGCCTCTGGATTGCCAGCCCTATCTGATGATAGCGGTCTGGCGGTTGAAGCCTTAGGCGGAGATCCCGGAATTTATGCCGCGCGCTGGGCTGAGCTCCCGCGCATAGAGCAGGAAACTTATGGCCAACGCCGCGACTTCGACATGGCAATGTGGCATGTGAATGATCTTTTAGGCGACAACAACAATCGACATGCACAATTTATCTGCGCGCTCTGCCTCGCCTGGCCAAACGGCGAAACGCAAGTTTATGAAGGCACAGTTGAGGGCGAGATGATCTGGCCGCCGCGCGGAGACAAAGGCTTTGGCTATGACCCGATGTTCCAACAAATTGGCGAGACCCGCACATTTGCAGAAATTGAACCTACCGCCAAACATGCCATTAGTCACCGCGCCGATGCCTTTACAAAATTTTTAGCGGACCAATTCCCAAAATAAGATGGAGAAGCTCGCGGTCTATATTCATTGGCCTTATTGCGCGCGTATCTGTCCCTATTGCGACTTCAATGTTTATCGGCGCAAAAAAGACGCGGCACTCCTGCCTACTATTTTAACGGACCTCAAACATTGGCGAGAGATGTCAGGCCCACGCAACGTGACCTCAATTCATTTTGGCGGCGGTACACCTTCTCTCATGACAGCGGCGCAAATCGGCGCCGTGATAGAGACAGTTGAGAGGCTTTGGGGCTTTGGAGATATTGAAATTGCGCTCGAAGCGAACCCACATGAAATGAATGCTGATATTTGGCGCAATTATCAGGCGGCAGGGTTAAACCGAATGTCCCTCGGTGTGCAGAGTTTTAATGAGAGGGCTTTAGCTTTCCTTGGCCGCGATCATGATGGCGGCGCAGCACGCAAAGCCTTGGAACTCGCCTTAAAGATATTTCCAAGCGTCTCGGCGGATTTGATATTTGGCTGGGCTGGACAAAGCCAAGCGGAACTAACCTCTGATCTTTCAATCTTATTGCGTTCGGGAGTGCCGCATATTTCAACTTATCAATTGACTATTGAAGATGGGACCGCTTTTGCGAGAGCCGAAACCCGTGGGCAGGCACGGGCCGTAGACGCCGATCTCTCCGCTGATTTTTATGACTCTGTTCGAGAGACTTTAACAGCGGCAGCTTTCGATCATTATGAAGTCTCGAATTTTGCCAAAACAGGTCATCAATCGCAGCATAATCTCGCCTATTGGCGTGGGTGGGATTATGTCGGTGTCGGCCCGGGCGCACATGGGCGGATAACAACCGGCGGACAGCAACAAGCCACGATAGCGCATTTAACCCCAGCCGCTTATGCTAAATCCGTGACGGTAACAGGGACAGGCATTGAAACGATCGAAAATTTAGACGGCGAAGCTTGGGCCGCAGAATATCTACTCATGGGGCTGCGGATTAAAGAGGGTATATCAATCTCACGATATGAAAGCTTATCTGGATCACGCTTAAACCTGTCCGAAATCAATCATCTCATGAGTGATGCGCTTTTAGTAAAAGACGGTGACAGGCTGAACGCCACGGCGAGCGGACGGCTCGTCTTAAATGTCGTAACTGAACGTCTTTTATTGTCATAAACATTGTCATAAAAAAACCGGGTCAAATAACCCGGCTTTCCAATCAAATCTGCAAATAAATTTTAACTGCTCTTCGGCGCGAGAACCATCGTCATCAGACGGCCTTCAGTTTTAGGCTCAAACTCTACTTTGCAATCATCCGCAAAATCTTCTTTCACACGGGCCAAGAGATTCATACCGCGGTCCATATGGGCCATTTCACGTCCTCTAAAACGTACCGTGACTTTCACCTTATCGCCGCGATCAAAGAACTTTCGCATGGCTTTGGTTTTCACACCATAATCATGGACATCAATATTTGGACGCATTTTGATTTCTTTCAACGCTTGTGTGCGTTGGTTCTTTCGGTTTGCTGCCTTTTTCTTTTGATTTTCAAACCGCATTTTTCCGTAATCGAGCACCTTACAAACAGGTGTCAGTCCCGGAGCGACTTCTACAAGATCGAGTCCAGCATCACGGGCGGCGGCTAAAGCTTCACTGAGAGGCACATTTCCTCTTTTTTCACCATCGGCCAAGATGAGCAGAACATTATCGGCGGTAATGTCACGGTTGATGCGCGGGCCTTTAGGTTTTTTGGCGGGTTGGGCCGAAAGGGGTCTTCTAGCGATTGGGGTTCTCCTGAGGTTGTTACAATCATTTAATCTCTAAAGGGCGATATGGCGGTTTTATTACGCATATTCAAGTAAAACCGCTTATTTTGGCATAGGTTTCATCAAACCTGCATAGACCCGTAAAAGCGCGCTTTGCAGGGCCGTTTTAGAGTAATGCGCACGAATGCGTGCCCGCGCCTCTGAAAGCCCTGTTAATTCATCGACCTGCAGAATGGCATTAGCGAGCGCTTTCGCATCTCCCGGCGGGGTGCGCCACCCTGTGAGGCCATGCGCAACAACTTCAACTGCGCCGCCATGATCAGCCGCAATGACGGGACGTTCCATTGCTTGCGCTTCAGCCGCTGTCCGCCCGAAAGCTTCAGGGTCTGTAGACGGGCAAATCACGATATCTGCCGCCAAATAAGCCACCGCAACATCTGTATCATGACCCGGAAAATGCACGCGCTGTGTCAGGCTCAAACTTTCGGCCTGCGCCTTGAGCCCTGCAACATAGGCCTCCCGGCCCTGAGCATCCCCTAATAAAACAAGATGTGTATCTTCCGCCAGATGGGATAGGGCCTCTATCGCAACCGCCTGCCCTTTCCAGCGGGTCAAACGTCCCGGCAATAAGACGAGCTGCGTCTCATCAGTCACACCCCATTTGCGGCGCTTGTCTTTCACAGCCTGCGCTGAAATTATACGCGGGTCGAAAATCTGCATATCAACACCGCGCGGGATAACAGTAATTTTGTCAGGGCTGGTGCCATGTTCTCGGATAATGTGATCACAGGTAAAATTGGAATTGGCGATGACAATATCGCCTTTTGCCATGACCGAATTATAACCGCGTTTGAGAGCCGAGCCCGCATTATAAATACCGTGATAAGTCGTCACAAATGGGATTTTTTCCGCGCGCGCAGCAAAGAAAGCAGGCCAAGCCGGCGCCCGCGATCTTGCATGAACAATGTCAATTTTTTGTTCAGCGATTAGCCGGCGCAGGCCCGCAATCCGCGATGGCCCAGATAAAATATTCTTCGAGCCAATATTGACCAGATGATGCACGCCGCCCATGGCTTGGAGTTCAGCGACTAGCCGGCCTCCATTGGACAGCACATGTGCGCCATGACCCGCTGCGACCAAGGCCTCAGTGGTTTCCAAAACAGTCCGTTCAACACCTCCGGCATTGAGCTCTGGCAAAATTTGCAGCACATTCATAATGTCTCTTTAAACGAAGCGAATGAAAAATGCCCGAATTTCTCACAACATCTGATGGTCAGCGCATTGCCTATGAAAAAACGGCAGGTTTTGGCCCTACCTTAATTTGGTGCGGCGGGCTGAAATCCGATATGGAAGGCTCGAAAGCGGTGCATTTACACAGCTGGGCCAAATCAAATGGACAAAGTTTTATCCGCTTTGACTATTTCGGACATGGACAAAGCAGCGGTGATTTCATTGACGGCACTATGTCGCGCTGGGCCGCAGATATTGGCATTATCCAAGATCAGCTTTGCGATGGCCCTGTCATTTTGATTGGCTCTTCCATGGGTGGTTGGGCGGCGCTTTTGGCGGCACTGGCCAATCCAGCGAGCGTAGCTGGACTTGTGCTTATAAATCCCGCGCCAGATTTTACCGAAAAACTCACCGTCGCCGGCTGGAGCGAAGCGCAAATTAAAGCCTTAGAAAATGACGGGGTGGTGTATGAACCGTCAGGTTATGAAGAACCTTATGCCTATTCAAAAGCCCTCATCGAAGATGGCCGCACGCAACAAATCCTAGACGCACCAATAGAGCTCTCTTGCCCCATTCGTATCTTGCAAGGCCATGACGACAATGTTGTACCTTGGTCCTATTCCAAACGATTAATCGATGTGTTGACCTCCGAAAATGTTACTTACACGCTTGTCAGCGGCGGAGATCACAGCTTGTCTCGGCCAAGTGATTTAAAACTTATTGAAGCCGCAATTACAGATATCAATCATGGCTAAATCAGTCCGTGCAGCAAAACGGGCCCTTACCCAAATTTTCATGAAGGCAGGGATTCCTTTTGCAGAGGAGGACGCCCTTGAAATTATTCTCGCCGCCACTGGCTTTGATAAAACGGCTTTACTCCTACGCGGAACCGAACCCTTAACCTCTGAGGCATCTGCCTTCATCGAGTCCTATCGAGGCCGCCGCCTCTCAGGAGAACCTGTCGATCATATCTTGGGTTGGCGCGAATTTTATGGGCGGCGGTTTCAAATTTCCAAAGAGGTTTTATCACCCCGCGCTGATACAGAAACACTGATTAGGGGGGCGCTAAAGCGGTTAGAAAAATTGAGCGCACCCCGCCTCCTTGATCTTGGAACAGGCAGCGGCAGCATTGGCCTGACCTTGCTCGCTGAAAAGCCAAAAGCCAGCCTAATCGCAACCGATCTTTCAGAGGCCGCCTTATCCATTGCACAGGCAAATGCGGATAGTCTCAACCTAAACACCCGAGTAGAGTTTCACCAAGGTGATTGGTGGGACGCTGTGCCAGTAGGCCATAAATTCGACATGGTTCTCTCCAACCCGCCCTATATCACAGATGCCGCCATGGAAGGTTTAGAGCGCGAAGTCTTGGATTTTGACCCGGATATGGCTCTGCGCGGTGGTTTTGACGGCTTGGAGGCCTATCGCCACATTATTTCTGATGCCGCTAAACACCTAAAAACAGGGGGATGGCTTGGGCTGGAAATTGGTTTTGACCAAGGAAAAGCCTTAAAAAAGCGCTTAGAAGCAGGGACTTGGGCCAGCATTACTATCGATACGGATTTAGGCGGCTTAGACCGTGTGGTCTGGGGGCAAAATTCAACTGAAATTTGACTTAAAAAAGCGCTTTTCATCCGCGCCTGCCTTTGCTAGGCGAGACTTGCAGATGAGGACGTTCGACATCTAACTCATGTGAACTCCACTGCTATAGCCGACAGACTAAGGGCCTTGCACGACTTTCCGTGCGTCTGAACACCCGATTCGCTGTCGCCCCACTTGAGGAAGATCGATGAAGCGTCAACGCGGCCGTAATCGCAACAAAAATAATAATCGTAATAACAACCATAATAACCACAATCGGTCTATGGATAGCCAAGGGCCGGGCGTGAAAGTGCGCGGCAATGCGTCTACGATTTATGAAAAATATACAGCTCTCGCTCGGGACGCCAAAATGGGCGGAAGCCGGGTCAATGCAGAAAACTTGTTGCAACATGCGGAGCATTATCTGCGCTTGATGAATGTACAAGAAGCTGCAAAACGCGAAGCCCAAGAAGCGCGTGAAAAAGCAGAAGCCGAACGCGCCGCCCGCCGCGCCGAACGCGGAGAGACAGAGAGCGACGAAGACGGCGATGAGTCGCGCAATAACCGCAACCGTAATCATCGTAACCGCCGTGACCGGACAGAAACACCCGCATCCGAAGAGACCACAGGTACACCCTCGGAGCTAGAGCTTGTTGAACCTGAAACGAATAAAACCTCAAAGGAAAGCGCCGAAGACGCACCAAATCGTCGCCGGAAAGCCCCATCTCGTAAATCTGACGAGAGCATTGAAGCGGCTGAATAGATAGAATTTTGAGAGGGTAAGGCCTAAGTCGCCACATCTCTACATCTTGAAGCGCGAGACTAAATTCCTATCTCGAACAGGATAGCGGGCGATTAACGCCCGAATTTAAATGCCTGACCGAGGTCAACATGGATATTCAAGCTTATACGCAGCGAGCCCGCAGCGTCATACAATCCGCGCAAACAGAGGCGGTAACGCGCGATCATCAGCAGCTTGTGCCAGCGCATATTCTACAAGGGCTATTGCAAGAAAGCGGCGGATTGCCGCGAAATCTTATCCAAATGTCTGGCGCCTCCCCTGACGCCGTCGAAGCGGCTGTCAAAAACCTCCTCAATAAACGTCCAAAAGTCGAAGGCGGGTCGAGCCTGACCTTATCGAAAGCAGCAACCAAGGTTTTCGCGACCGCCGAAAAAACGGCCAAAGAGTCTGGAGATGCCTTTGTCACTTTAGAACGGCTCTTACTCTCGACCATTACTCAAGCGGATAAAGACCTGCGCACAGCCCTAACAAAAACGGGTTTAGAGGCGGGGCGATTGGGCGAAGCCATTGCTTCAGTGCGAACGGAAGGGCCTGTGACATCCGACTCAGCGGAAGATCAATATGAGGCGCTGTCGAAATATGCGCGCGATCTTACCCAAGCCGCGCGGGACGGAAAATTAGACCCCGTCATTGGACGGGATGAAGAAATTCGCAGGACGCTACAAGTGCTCTCGCGGCGATCGAAAAATAATCCGCTTCTCATTGGTGAACCGGGCGTCGGGAAAACCGCAATCGCCGAGGGGCTCGCGGTGCGCATTGTCTCTGGCGACGTGCCGGAATCCGTGCGGGACAAAAAACTTCTCGCACTTGATATGGGCGCGCTTATCGCCGGGGCGAAATATCGGGGCGAGTTTGAAGAACGGTTGAAAGCCGTTTTAAAAGAAATTGAAAAAGCCAATGGCAAAATCATCCTATTTATTGACGAAATCCACACCTTAGTTGGAGCTGGCAAAGCGGATGGGGCCATGGATGCGGCGAACCTACTCAAACCTGCCCTTGCCCGCGGCGAGCTACATTGTATCGGCGCGACGACGCTAGACGAATATCGCAAACATTTAGAAAAAGACGCGGCACTTGCGCGGCGCTTCCTCAGCGTTTTTGTCAGCGAGCCGACCATTGAAGATACAATTTCAATTCTGCGCGGCTTAAAAGAAAAATATGAAGTCCATCACGGCATTCGTATTTCCGACAGTGCCATTGTCTCTGCCGCGCAGCTCGCCAATCGTTATATTACGGACCGCTTTTTGCCCGATAAGGCCATCGACCTCATGGATGAAGCTGCAAGCCGACTGCGGATGCAGGTCGATAGTAAACCTGAAGCTTTAGATGAAATTGACCGCCGCATTGTGCAGCTCCGCATCGAAGTTGAAGCTTTGAAAAAAGAAAAAGATGAGGCGTCAAAAACGCGCCTAGCCAAACGTCAAACGGAAATTAACGCCTTACAATCTCAATCTGATGAGATGAGCGCAGCTTGGCAAGCTGAAAAAGCCAAACTCGCCAGCGCCACCACTCTCGTTGAGGACTTGGAACGCGCAAGATTTGAGCTGCAAGATGCGGTTCGGCGCGGGGATTATGAAACCGCAGGCCGTCTGCAACATGAAGATATTCCTGCGCTTGAAGCGCGGGCGGCAGAGCTGGAAACCCAATCAGGTGCACCCTCAGACGCCATGGGCCTTGCCAGCGAAACCGTCACATCAGAAATTATCGCAACTGTCGTCTCGCGCTGGACAGGGGTTCCCGTTGAAAAAATGTTGGAAGGCGAACGCGAGAAACTCCTCTCTATGGAAAGCGTTTTGGGTGCCCGCGTCGTCGGACAAACCCGCGCCGTCGAAGCCGTCTCTGATGCGGTGCGCCGCGCCCGTGCAGGACTGCGCGACCCGCAACGTCCTATTGGCAGCTTTATGTTCCTCGGCCCCACCGGGGTGGGTAAAACAGAACTGACCAAGGCGCTCGCCGAATTTATGTTTGATGATGACCAAGCCATCACCCGTATGGATATGTCCGAATATATGGAGAAACATTCCGT
>CAYWSI010000005.1:0-30916 GCA_964460585.1 uncultured Algimonas sp. | reverse complement strand
GATTATCAGACACACACCAGAAGTTCAGCGTATTATCCTGCGTGCTATCTTCGCGCAGACGCGAAATATAGGTCGCATAATCACCGACACATTCAACAGGCGTAACGTAAGTGGGATCATCATTGTCAGGATTATCGACAACCATGATACCTGGGCTTTCCCGCAGCAATGCACGCGCATCATCCGCGCTCAGCTCATTTTCAAATTCGACATTGATGCTTTCTGCATGGCCAACAAACGTTGGAACCCGCACACAGGTCGCAGAGACTTTGACATTTTTATCGAGAATTTTCATCGTCTCTGCTTTCATCTTCCACTCTTCTTTCGTGTCGCCGCCGTCCATGAAGACGTCGATATGCGGGATGACGTTAAAGGCGATTTGCTTTGTGAAATTGATGGGCTGGAAATGATCATTGGAATAAATGCCTTTGGTTTGAAGCCAAAGCTCATCCATATTTTTCTTCCCGCCGCCAGAGACAGATTGATAGGTCGACACAACAACGCGCTTGATTTTGGCGCGGTCATGCAAAGGCTTAAGCGCAACAACCATTTGGATGGTCGAGCAATTTGGATTGGCAATGATGCCTTTTTTGAAGTTCATGACTTCATCGGCATTTACCTCTGGCACGATGAGCGGGACATCGGGGTCCATGCGCCATGCTGAGGAATTATCGATAACAACACAGCCCGCCGCCGCAATCTTAGGTGACCATTTTTTAGACACGTCGCCGCCTGCACTCATCAAGGCAATATCGACTGTTGTGAAATCGAACCGTTCAAGATCTTCGCATTTGATGTCTTGATCGCCAAAGCTGACTTCGCGGCCAACAGATTTACGGCTTGCGAGAGCGTGAACAGCATCGACATGTAAATCGCTCTCGGCCAAAATCGTGAGCATTTCGGTCCCGACATTGCCTGTGGCACCTACGACAGCGAAACGATAGCCCATGATAATCTCCATTTATCGGTTGAATTAAGCGTGCGGCCCATACGCTAGAGCCGCGAAAATCGCAAGAGCTTAGCGCTTACCTTTGAGGCGTAAACCCACGGCCAGCGCGATGAAAGCGACAAAGCCAAATCCTGCGACTTCCATTTTGGTAAATCCGAAGAGCCAAGGCGTCGTCCAGCCTTCCATGCCCTCCACACCTTGCGGGACACCGTTCAGCATAATCGCACCCAGAAGTACGGCCAGAAGTGCGAACACGCCCATCAGCGCGAACATGGCATTATAGAAGCGTTGATCAGACGCTCGCTGCGCGGCTTTACGCGCTTGCACCCGCTGATAGCGCGAGGCGCGGCGCACCCGTCTCTCCTCCGGATGATGGGTTGGGGGCTGTTGGACTTCTGGCGGGTCAATGTCAGACATGACAGAACCCTAACATGGAGAATCTGAAAATTCATGCTAAAGGCTCAGTATGAGACATTTCGCCCTCTTCACCCTTGCTTGTCTTTTACCCTTTTCGGCTTCGGCTCTTGGGCCCGATGAGCCCTACCCTGATGTTGAGCATAGTGAACCAATATCTGAGGCAGAGCTACGCGCCGCCTTTACAGGTCAAACGCATGTCGGGAGCTATAATTTCCTTAACCGAGACATCACGACCTTCGCCTTCGCAGAAACCACCACAGAGGATGGTAAAATCCGTCACATCCAACAAGGCATTCTCGACACGGGTAAGTGGGAAATAAAGGAGAATATTATCTGCTATGATTATGATGATACAGATCTCCTACAAGCTTGCTTCCGCATGTATCTGCGCGGGAATTGCTATTATCACTATCAGGTCAGTGTTGAAGGCTTTCCCAAATTTGGCTTCATAGCCCGAAGCGTGATTAAAGGCCAACGTCCAGATTGTGAGCCAAGCTATGTTTAGATCTATATGCGCCCTGACACTCTCTCTCGGTTTTAGCAGCGCGGCATTCGCCCAAACGCAAGATACGGATATTCGTCCCCAAGCCAATCAACTCGACGGCAAAGAGATTAAGTCTGCCTTCTCTGACGTGACAATGGACGGCGCTTATAATTTTGGCCGCAATGGGAAAGCGCAATCCTTCTATATCGAAAAGCACAATCCCGACGGAACGCTGACCTATGAAGAAGACGGTAAGGTGGACCCTGGACGTTGGTTTGTCCGCAAGGATGCGCTTTGCTTCACCTATCCGTCTAACTTGCTTTCAGGGGGTTGTTTTCGCGTCTACCAAGTCAAAAATTGCTATTATTTTTACTCCACATCCCGCCGGCAAGTCCCCGGCGAAAATGGCCAGCCCTATTGGACCGCCCGCGCCGTGAGACAGGGCGAACGTGCAGGATGCGAAAAGGCGATTAGTTAACCTACCACTTAGTGCTATCTATTGAACCTCGCCCTTTATTTTTAAGATAGATTTGTCCAGTGTTAGTCCATGCGAATTGAACCTCATACTCTAGGCAGCGGACAGCCGGCTCCACTTGGACTAGCCCTCGGCGGAGGTGTTGCCAGAGGATGGGCTCATATCGGGGCGATGCGCGCTTTGATCGAAGCTGGGATAAAGCCCGACATCATTGCGGGTACATCCATTGGTGCGATTGTCGGGGCGGCTTATCTCTCGGGAAAATTAGACGTGCTAGAAAAATGGGCACGTTCTCTCAATCAGCGCAAAATCATGGGATATATGGATGTGCGTTGGGGTGGGTCCGGCCTGCTGCGCGGGGACCGTCTTGCCCGCGTCCTCAATCACTATATGGGCGATATCAATATTGAAGATTTAGACCGAAAATTCGCTGCTGTGACATGTGACCTTCGTACAGGATATGAAGTCTGGTTGCAGCGCGGTCCTATCGTTCCGGCCATAAGAGCCTCTTACGCTCTACCGGGCGCATTTGAGCCCGTGAAAGTCGATGGCCGCTTCATGATTGATGGCGCGCTAGTCAACCCAGTTCCCGTCTCTGCTTGCCGCGCATTAGGCGCGCATATGGTCATCGCCATAAGCCTAAATGGGGATGCCTTTGGCCCCATGGGGAGCAGCCACGAAATAAATCTAGATGGCATTGATAGTGATGATGACAACGACACTGACGCCTTTGAGCTCGCCAGTCAGAGCCTCAACAAACTCCGCCCAGACCGCCTACTCCTAAAATCTATGATTGGGGAAGTTCGACCTGGGAAAAGCCCAAAAATTGGATCCGTCATGATGGGCACATTAAACATTGTCATGGACCGAATTTCACGATCTCGTTTGGCGGGCGATCCACCAGATGTATTTGTCGCCCCCCGCATTGGACACATCGGCATGATGGAATTTACTAAGGCAGCTGAGCTCATAGAGCGAGGATATGCCGCTATGCAACACGAAATCCCGCTAATTAGGTCTGTAATGGACGTATTATCACAAATGCCATCTGCTGTAGCGCCTGACGAAGAAAACCCCGTCACAGCCTCAAATGCGAGCCCCGAAAGCCCGCCTACCGCTTAAGAACATTCCCTTTTTCCTAGTAGATTCTGAATAGGCTACACGCAGCAGGCGAAGCCCATCGCTATTCGTTTGAAACTGTGAAAATTCAGCGCCATGCTTCATTTGAGAGAGAAAAGAAGTGCGAATGACAATGCCCCTATAGGCCATGTTTCAAATCGCAATCGGCTAATACGGCCACATTCAGCACCTTTCCACGCATCCGCTCAACAAATCTCAAATCACAAATTGAGTGCCATTTTAGACTGGCTAATCCCTCTCGCCGCTGTCATCGCGTGTGGAGTTGCATTTGTAAAAAATATTCCTCTCGAAAATTTATACTGGCCAAGCCTCATATTTGGTATTGTTTTACTGCTAACTGTCATCAAAGCGAAAGCTAGGCCGCGTCTCCAAAATATCTCTAGCTTGCTCATGGTCCTCGCTTTCACGACCACATCTGCCTCAATTCTCTCGGTGACCGGGATTGCATTAATCGGAGTCGAGTGGCTTTTAGTCATTTCGATATTCGCACTTTTGACTGGCTGGGCCTTTAAATCGAGCCCATCAATTTTATTGAGTGCCTTTGCAGGCCTTCTTTATCTGGCAGGTTATTTTCCTGAATTTGGAATTTTGACAGGAATTAGTGAGGGTAATTCACAATTAGGCGCGGGGATTTTACCCTGGCTCATTGTAGGTCAAATTTTCTTAGCGCAAAAAGTTAAATCACCAATCATTTCATTCGCTGCCATTACGGCTGGTTATATCTGGTTGATAGCGTCGACAAAAACCATGCCTTTAGAACATATATTGGGTTTAATCTTTGTTGTCGCCGCCGCACATTATTGGCTAAGTAAATCCAGAGCAGAAAATAAGTTTTTCGGAGCAGGCATTCATAGAATTTTTGCATGGATCGTCGCAATCGGAGCAGCTATTTTCATCCAAACTATCTGGTTGAATTTAGACGCAGTTGAAGCGAAACCTTTCGGGCCGCCTAATTTAATCTGGTGGATAATCCTAGCAATTTCCGCCGTTACGCTCTTTATCGTCTCATTCCAACGTTATAAATCCTCGCATATTTCACTCATTGGGGCTTTTGTCATCTGCACAACCGCGCTTATTTTACCCATGGCTATAGCCATGCCAAATTTGGTGTATTCTGCGTTTGAAACAATACCAGGGTTAAGTGAACAACCGGGCCTAGGGTTTGTCATTGGCGCCAGCATCATCGCAGCTGGATTTTATTGGCTCGTGAGCGGCCTTAAGTCAGGGCGACTTTTAGAGATGAGTATGGGCGGTATCGTCATCGGCATTCAATCTATGATCCTCATTCAACCCGAAAACTTCAACATAGACCTTGGCGTTATTTTTGTTGTCTCTCTAATTTGCGCGCTTTGTGTAGGCGGATTAGTCGCTGGAGTGACATCAAATCAGCAGCAAACTGTCGATAATCCCCCTTAGAGCTCTCGACACATTCGTTGAAACAGGTCTATCACACCCTATGACTTCAGGAAATGATCAGGCCGGAGCGCAGCGTCAATGGTTCATCCAAGTGGATGGGCAGGCTTATGGACCATTCGACGATAAAACCCTATGGAATTATATGGTTGAAGGACGGGTTAGCGCGCAATCCCTCATTAGTCACACCGCCAATATGGGTTATCGCCTTGTCGCTTCTGATCCGGGATTGATGAATTGGTTAGCCCAAACGCAACGAAAACCCGCAATTGAACCCGCTCCTGAACAAACCGCTACAGTCTTTATGATTATGGCAGAGATAAAGTCTGGCCGCGGCATGAATTTTTTACAATCGCTACAGAGTTTGGGCCGAACCCAAAGATTGGGAAGTTCAGTCTGGATTCTTCAAGCTCGGACCACAGCAGACACTCTACGTGATGTTTTGAGCCAACCTTTAGGCGCGGATGACCGTCTATTCGTATTGGATAGTTTCGCGAATAAAACGGCGTGGTTTAACCTCTCTCCTGAAATGGATGAGCAGATCGCACAACTCTGGAACATAAATCGATAGCTAAATGTTTCTAATCAATGCGTTGCAAGCTATTTCTAAAGCGATTTGAGTTGGCGACATAAACCTGCGCACCCATCTTCACCCGTGCCGCTTGCGTATCAGATAAAGTCTTCACGACCTTTCCTGGGGAGCCCATAACAACGGAATTATCCGGAATGACCTTGCCTTCCGTGACAAGCGCATGGGCGCCAATCAAGCAGTTCTTTCCAATAACGGCGCCATTTAGAACTGTAGCGCCAATCCCAACCAAGCTACCGTCCCCTATTGTGCAGCCATGTATCATTGCAAGATGCCCAACAGTGACGTCTTCACCGATTGTGAGGGGTGAACCCGGGTCAGAATGACAGACAGCGCCGTCTTGAATGTTGGATCGTGCGCCTAGCTTAATCGGTTCATTATCCCCGCGAACAGTGGCACCAAACCACACAGAACTGCTTTCGGATAGAATGACATTGCCAATCACAGAGGCCGTTTCAGCAACCCAAGCTGTCTCATGACAGTCAGGCGTTACATCATCCAAACGATAGATTGCCATTAACCCTCGTCCAAATCCTGCTGAAGAATTGAGATGTTTAGGTCATATGAAATATCGGCGGGGTCTTCATCATCAATATAAAGGAGACCAAGAATTTCATCATCTAGGTAAACCTCGACACTGTCTTGTACCTTGCGAGGTTTGAGATCGATATTTTCCGTTCCAAACCGTTTGCGAAGATATGATTGAACTTGTGAAATTTGTTGGGGAGTCATGAGGTTTCCTAAAGAGTTTGATCCATTGAGCTAGCAGGATTGCCACAGCAAGGTCCGCCAACAGGCTTCGCAGGCACGCCTGCGACTGTACAATTTGCGTCGACAGCATCCAGTACAACAGACCCTGCGGCTATTTTAGCCCCGTCGCCAATCACGATATTTCCAAGAACAGAGGCATTGGCGCCGATAAGAACGCGCTCACCAATTTTTGGATGACGATCTTCATCGGCCTTACCCGTCCCGCCCAGGGTGACACCTTGCAGGATTGAACAATCATCGCCGACGACTGCCGTTTCGCCCATCACAAAGCCCGTCGCGTGGTCCAGCATGATACCGCAGCCAATCTTCGCAGCGGGGTTTATATCAACGCCAAAAAGTTCAGAGCTGCGGTTTTGCAAATGAAATGCGACGAGATCGCGTCCCTCAGCTAAAAGCGCATGAGCTAGCCTATGCGTCTGTATCGCCATGAAGCCTTTGAAATACAAAAAACATTGGAGATAAGTTTGGCAGGCAGGGTCACGTTCCCGCACGGCTTCGAGATCACGTGCGACACACCCAATTATAGACTCGTCGCTGGCGATGGCTTCACGTAATACGGTTTGCATCTTAAGTGCAGAAAAATCTGCTGTCGCGAGCTTATTTGATAAATGGTTCACCAAAGCGCGCCCAAGGTCATTTTGGTCTAAAATTGTCGCGTGGAGCAAGGACGACATAGCGACCTCGCGCGTCGCATAGGCAGCCGCTTCTTCCTGTAATATTGTCCAAACGCACACATCTTTCGTATCTGTGCAATCTTTCAAATGGCTCGTAATAATTAGGCTCGGCATGCCTGCCTCCTTATGCGGTATGAAAGGCTATTTAGGCACGACAGAGCTGAAACCCAAGTAAAAATGCAGGAAAATAACGGTGGACTTCCTAAATTCTAACCGCGGCCTCTATAAGACGGTACACCTTGGTCTGGAATCCAAAGACCTTCTGGGCCTTTGCCATATTGGTAGAAGACATCAATTGGTATGCCGCCGCGCGGATACCAATAACCGCCAATACGGAGCCATTTCGGGCTAATTTCTTTGACAAGACGCTGACCAATCCCTGTTGTGCAGGCTTCGTGGAAATCGCCATGATTTCTGAAGCTTCCCAAGAACAGTTTAAAAGCTTTGCTTTCTACAATCCATTCATCGGGGCAATAATCAACGACGAGATGGGCAAAATCAGGCTGACCTGTGACTGGACAGATTGAAGTAAATTCAGGGGCAACGAGGCGCACCATATAGGGTTCATCACAAGGATTTTTGACCCGTTCTAATACAGCCTCATCTGGACTGTTAGGCAGAGCATTTTGCTGCCCAAGTTGATCTAGTTTTGAATAACGGTCTGACATAGCCGCCAGATAAACCTCTGGACCCGCGACCGCAACCAGCTTTTACGCCATTTGGCCACAGTCTGCGATGTATCGAAGCGCCCAAGCCTTAAGCACATGCGCCACATATTCAGCATCAGCTGGATTTTTCAGTAGCAAATGGTCCGCCCCATCAAGGCTGACAAAACTCTTCGGATGTTTCGCCAAACCATAAATATGCGAGGCATTATCGATACTCACAACGCGGTCTTGCGGGGAATGGAAGATGAGAAGACCTCGCTCTAAAGAACTGATTTCCATAGCAATATCTTGATTTTCAACATCGTCGATAAATTGCTCTTTAATTACAAATGGACGCCCGCCAAGACTGACCTTGGCTTCGCCTTCTTGTTCAATTTCTTGAATTTTATCTGCGAATTGATGCAAAATATGTGTCGTATCGCAAGGACTACCAATCGTCGACACAGCTTTGACCTGAGGAATTTCATCTGCGACCTTCAAAGACGCTGTCCCGCCAAAACTATGACCAATGAGAATACAAGGCGCGCCGTAATTTTCCGCCATGAATAAGGCGGCTTGGCGGATATCCTCGCAATTTGTGCTAAAATTCGTATCTGAGAAGTCCCCTTCGCTTTCACCGAGACCGGTAAAGTCAAAGCGCATCATCCCATATCCATCTTCAACGAGTGTCCGGGAAATCGTACGAATGGGTTTCAAATCTTTGCCTATGGAAAACCCATGAGCGAATAAGACCCAAGACTTGGTCACTCCCCCTTCAGGGTAATCAACTTTCCCTGAGAGCTCATTGCCCAAAGCGCCTTTGAAATTCACTTTTTCAGTTAGCATTTAAGCCCCCACAATCGCGCGATCACCCATGACATATCGAATGACATCCCAATAGTCGACTAAGAGTGAGGTGAAAATTATGACCATTGAAAGTTTGACAAATCGCCCCGTCCACACACGCTCTGGATGGCTCTTACGGGTTTTCCATAAATAAGCCAGAAGCGGTGTCCAGAATATCACATGTGATAGGCCTAATATGCGCGTATATCCAAATTTCTGAAACAAAGCCGACATGAAAATTGCGTTTAAGATCATCGTGATGACCATAATGCGTGGACGCCAATCTTTGATCGCAAAAGGTATCGCGGCAATATGCAGCCCGACCATTATCATGATCCAAATGACCAGCCAGAGGGGCTGGGATAACATATGTTCATTCATCGTCATGGGCAGAGCCTCCAAAGGCCTAAGCTAGACCATTAGAATGCGCGGCGGAAGGCCTCAATGAAACGGTCTAAATCACTTGTTTGTAAGTGGTTTACGCCCGCCGCCGCCGCGCGGCCGCCGCCCGTCTCAAATTGTAAAGCCAGTGTATCGGCCCCTGCTCGCGTAGAAATAGGCGCGCGAATAGACACGAGAAAACCGCCCTTTTGCTCGGTCAAAATTGCATGTGCCCGGTCCGGATTTTCTTGTGCCAGCTGATTTCCAAACATGCCCGAGACACGTCTTGAGCCAGCCTTATCAGGTAAAACTCGAATCTCGCCAGACGCGTCTGATTTCAGAACTGTCGACCCTTCCGCCAGACTAAAATCATCAGTATAACCTTGAAGTAATTGTCCAATGACTTCTGGTTTTTCTGAGAGAAACGCCATAGGTGTCTTATACCCTGCCATCTCGCGGTAGAGATCAGCGGGATGAAAATGTAAATCTGCTTCGGACCCACCATAGCCATTATAATTGACCATTTCGCCCAATGACTTTAGCTTTGCGAGAGGCAGATCGAGACCATTCGCGAGCCGCTCCGCCATAGCCGGAAAATTATCACCATATGACGCGGCCACAGCCCAAGCGCGGTGCGCGCCTTCAAGATATTGATCCACCAACACAGCCGTACAAATTTCTCCAGCCGTATTGATATGAGCTTCAAGTTTAGGGTGCTCCGCACCCTCACCCGCATTATGATGATCGAAGTAGAGCACGGAGGCTCCGTCGTTCAAAATCCGCTTCAAATCTGATAAGTTCGACCGCATAGAAATATCCAATACGGTGACTCGATCATCTTGCTTGGAATTCACGCGGCTCAAAAGTTTGATGTCGCGTTTTCTACCCGTCACTAACTCCGCATCGCGCGGGTCACTCAACCTTAGTTGTACGAGGGATATAATGCCGTCCGCATCCCCATTGAAAACGTCATAATCCATAGAAACGGGTCTTTCGTTTGATGCCACATTATCGAGAAAGAGTGACCAATAGGGCTCTGTCTCAATCAGGTCAATGCAAAGCAAATTTCAGCTGTTCGTGCAAAAATGGTTGCACCCGCCGCCCGCTTTGATATGGCGGTCTCGTTCTGCTGCGGGCGTGGTGGAATTGGTAGACACGCAAGACTTAAAATCTTGTTTCCGTATGGAAGTGCCGGTTCGATTCCGGCCGCCCGCACCAGAGCTTAATCCCTAAGCCCTGTCATGTTCATTCGACCGACAAATCGGCGACAAGAGCCTCTATGTCGGCTTTCACCACCTCTAAAGTCGATTCATCCGTGCCTCGCGCTACAAAGTTCACGCCGCGTAAATCGTCATTAAACCACGGATAGCTGCCAATGGACACACCGGGATGAGCGGATTCGATTTCAGCGAGGGGTGCAGCCGCATCCCCTTCTCCAATACCCGAGGTGCTCACTGTGATTTGATAGATGGTCGGACCACCTTCTATTCGGTAAGCAATATCATCGAGCATCCCCTGCATAATTTGCGGCACACCTGCAAGCGTAAAAACATTGCGCGTTTGGAAACCGGGGGCTTGGCTAACGGGATTATCAATCAATGACGCGCCATCGGGAATACGCGCCATACGGCGGCGCGCCGCATTTAGCTCGCTCTCTTCATAGCGTTTGCGAAGTTCATCCAGTGCATCTTCACGTTCCGAAATACCAAGACCAAAAGCCGCTGCTATACAATCGGCTGTAATGTCATCATGTGTCGGGCCAATTCCGCCCGTTGTGAAGACATAATCAAATCGGTCGGAAAATTCCTTTACTGAGCCGCTAATAATGTCGGCCTTGTCTGACAAAACGCGGGCCTCACCAACTTGCACACCCAAAGGTTCCAGAAATTTCGCAATCACCGCCAAATTCGTATCCTGAGTCCGTCCTGAGAGGAGTTCATCCCCTATCAATAGAATGCCGGCGGTCACTTTTTTCGGATCTGTCATGATTGGGTCGATAGAACGCAGCATTTCCTGTGGCAACTCGCTTAAACCCGTTCTATATGGCTGCCATGAATTATATCGACGCAGCAGAAGCACCAGACCTACGGGATGGTGCTATCAAACTCCACGGACTGGAAGGCTTTGCTGGTATGCGAAAGGCAGGCCAATTGGCAGCGCGCTGTTTGGACATGCTAGCCCCAATGGTAAAACCCGGCGTCACAACGGCTGAAATTGACCGCGCTGCCATGGAATTTATCCTTGATAATGGCGGTGTCCCAGCCTGTCTCGGCTATCGCGGATATCAACATACGGTCTGCACATCTATCAATCACGTCGTCTGTCACGGCATTCCCAATGACAAGCCGCTCAAAAATGGAGACATCGTCAATATAGATGTCACAGCCATTGTTGACGGATGGCATGGCGACACATCGCGCATGTATCCTGTCGGCGAGGTCAACCGCCGAGCAGAACGCCTCACTCAAATCACCTATGATGCCCTGATGTTAGGCATAGCGGCGGTAAAGCCCGGCGCAACAACAGGCGATATTGGTTATGCCATCCAGAAATTTGCGGAAGGCGAACGCTGTTCTATTGTCACGGATTTTTGCGGGCATGGATTAGGCAAGCTATTCCACGACAGTCCTAACATTTTACATTATGGCCGCCCGGGCGAAGGCGAAACCTTGCGCGAAGGCATGTTCTTCACGATTGAGCCTATGATCAACCTCGGCAAGCCTGATGTGAAAATTCTGTCTGATGGCTGGACCGCCGTGACCCGCGACAGGAAACTGACGGCGCAATTCGAACATTCTATCGGCGTGACAAAAGACGGGTGTGAAATCTTCACAACCTCTCCCGCCGGTTTGCATTACCCGCCCTATTCCTAGTCCAGCGAAACCCAAACCGCATTATGCGGACCATCGCGACCGATTGCGTTCGCGCTTTCGGAAAGGCGGCGCAGCTGCCTTGCAAGATTATGAGTTATTAGAGCTCTATCTGTTCAACTCTATTCCCCGCCGCGATGTGAAACCCATTGCCAAAGAGCTCATGCAGCTATTTGGCAATATAGGAGAAATTTGTGGTGCCCCCATGCACCGCCTCACGGAAGTCAAAGGAGTCGGCGAAAAAACGGCGCTGGACCTCAAACTCCTCCATGCGATGAGCGCTCATATGGCCCGCGAAAGTGTCTTGGAGCGCCCTATCCTCTCGAGTTGGAATGCCCTGCTGGATTACTGCCGAACGACTATGCAGTTTGAACCTGTGGAGCAATTCCGTGTTTTGTTCTTAGACAGAAAAAACCGCCTCATTGCGGATGAAGTCTTGGGTAAAGGCACAATTGACCGCGCCCCTGTCTATCCGCGCGAAATCGTTAAACGTGGGTTAGCGTTAGAATCCACAGCTATAATTCTGGCGCACAACCACCCCAGCGGTGACCCAACGCCCAGCCAGTCCGACATAGATATGACATTTACGATAGTTGAAACCTGCAATGCCGTTGGCATATCGGTTCATGATCACTTGATCATTGGACGCGAAGACATCGCAAGTTTTAAAATGCTGGGACTTATGTGACTTGACCCAGATGAATTTTCTCGTTCTTGTGCCTGAAAAAACTATGGAATTTTTTGATGAGTGAAACGCCAATTATGCGCGAAAGCAAGAGTTACCGGACCCTTGTTCTTTGGCTGCTTACAATCGTTTACATATTCAGCTTCATTGACCGTCAAATTATCGGAATTTTATCGCCTGCTATTAAGGCGGAAATGGGATTTACCGATTTTCAACTTGGCCTTCTCAAAGGCTTTGCCTTTGCTTTGCTCTACACGGCGGTCGGCATCCCTATCGCCTGGCTCGCTGACAGATATTCCCGCATAAAAATTGTGACAATCTCGCTCACGCTTTGGAGCGGCTTTACGGCTTTAACCGGCATGGCAGGGAATTTTGTCATGATGCTACTGGCCAGAACAGGCGTCGGCATCGGTGAAGCTGGCGGGTCGCCGCCCTCTCACTCCATCATTTCAGACCTCTATCCAAAAGAGCAGCGCGCCAGTGCCCTTGGCGTTTACTCGCTCGGCATTCCTGTTGGGATCGCCTTTTCATATATCCTCGCCGGTATATTGGTCGAAACCCTTGGCTGGCGCGGGACATTGATTGCGCTTGGCATCACAGGCGTTGGCCTGGCTTTGATTATCCTGCTTGTCGTGAAAGAACCTATACGCGGGCAAATGGAAGGCGAAGATGTCAAGGTAAAGCCTGTTGGCATTGGCGAATCCATTTCAACACTTTCTAAAATTCCGAGTTGGTGGGCCATGTGTATGGGTATCGCTTGGGCTAGTTTTGGGGGATATGCGATTGCAAATTGGGGCGTCGATTATCTCGTCCGCTTTTTACCAGAATATGCGCCAGGAACTGGAACGGGCAAATTCCGTTGGTTGATGATGTGGATGGGCCTCATCCATTTAATCGGATATGGTGGGGGAACATATTTCGGCGCGCTTCTCACCGAAAAACTCGCAAAAAAGAATATCAGCGCATATGGTTGGGTACCCGGAATAGCCCTCCTTCTTGGCGTCCCTGTGCTAATGGCGGCCTTTTGGGTCGACCAAATAGGACTTCATCTTATCCTCGTAACAATCTACTTGCTCTGCGCGGGCGCCTATCTTGGGCCTAGCTTTGCAGCGGCTCAAACACTTGCCCCCATTAATATGAGAGCCATGTCGACAGCCCTGTTCTTTTTCATCCTCAATCTTATTGCATTGGGCGGCGGCCCGACATGGGTGGGGTGGTTAAGCGGTGTCTTGACCGAAACTCACGGCGAAACACATGCCCTTAGACTAGCCATCACATCTTTGGCCGTGCCTTTCGTCATATCAATTTTGACCTTTTTCTGGGCATCAAAAACCCTTCCAAAGGACTGGGCCGAGGCCGAAGAACGAAATAAGCAGATGGCAGCGCAGAGCTAGGCTTGACCTCTGGCTCTGCCTGATGTCCAAGGCCGCGCATATATATAAGTGAGTCTATCCCATGATTGAACGTTACGCCCGCCCTGAAATGACCGCGATTTGGTCTGCTGCGACGAAATACCGGATTTGGTTTGAAATCGAAGCCCATGGTTGTGACGCCTTGGCTGATCTTGGCGTTATACCAAAATCTGCGGCCAAGAACATTTGGGACCGCGGCGGGTCAGCTGAGTTTGACGTTGCGAAAATTGATGAGATTGAGCGCGAGGTCAAACATGACGTCATTGCCTTCTTGACCCATCTTGCCAGCTTCATCGGGGATGATGCGCGTTTTGTGCATCAAGGCTTCACTAGTTCAGATATTCTGGACACGACATTATCCGTACAAATGGCCCGCGCAACAGACGTCCTATTAGTCGGGATGAACCGTGTTCTCAAAGCCTTAGAAAAACGCGCCAAAGAACATAAACACACAATCACCATAGGACGTAGCCACGGCATCCATGCTGAGCCGACAACATTTGGTGTCAAACTGGCACGCTTCCACGCAGAAATGGCGCGAGGCCGTAAGCGCCTTGTCCAAGCCCGCGAAGAAATCGCCGTTTGCGCAATTTCTGGCGCGATTGGGACATTTGCCAATATCGACCCTGCCGTCGAAGCCCATGTCGCAGAAAAAATGGGCCTCGCGATTGAACCTGTCTCAAGCCAGATTATCCCGCGCGACCGCCACGCTGCCTTTTTTGCCGCGCTCGGCGTTATTGCTTCGTCTATTGAAAACATCGCCGTCGAAATCCGTCATTTGCAACGGACTGAGGTCTTAGAGGCCGAGGAGTTCTTCTCCAAAGGCCAAAAAGGCAGCTCTGCCATGCCGCATAAACGCAATCCCGTCCTCACGGAAAATCTGACAGGTCTTGCCCGCCTCGTCCGCATGGCGGTAGTCCCTGCCATGGAAAATGTCGCGCTATGGCATGAACGTGACATTTCTCACAGTTCCGTTGAGCGCGGCATCGGCCCAGATACAACTATCCATTTGGACTTTGCTTTACACCGCCTCGCAGGCGTCATCGAAAATCTTGTTGTCTATCCAGAGAAAATGAAAGCCAATATGGACCGTCTCGGCGGACTGCATAATTCACAGCGTTTCCTCCTCGCCCTGACGCAAGCCGGCGAACAACGCGAAAGCGCCTATCGCCTTGTCCAGCGCAATGCGATGAAGGTCTGGGAAATGTTCCGCACGGAAGGCAATGCTGGTGACGGCGCGTTTCTCGAACTTCTGCTAAAAGATAAGGATGTGACGGCCCTGCTCTCTGAGGAACAAATCCACGATATGTTCGATGATGGGTATCACATGAAATTTGTCGATGTGATTTTTGACCGCGTCTTTGGTTAGGGCCTAACGCCCCTAATTATGGTAAATTCTTATTAAGAAGTCTTACGGTCCATTTAGACTCCCCCGACAGCTCTCTTAATTTTGTCTAAATTTCCTGCGCAAATGCAGGGAATTATTGCGGAACTGCATCAAAAATCATTTTTTCTGAAAATATTTTATCATTATTTTTCAATAATTTAATGGAAAAATTAACGCTTCTGGAAACCATCCTAAACAACGCCCTAACGCGTGATTCGGGAGATGTTTACCAATAGGCGTTACACTCTGGCTCATAATAAAAACAACGTGAACCCTAGACACTAATTGAGACCAAGGATTTAAAACCATGAAACGTCTAACTTCTTTATTCGCAGCTACTCTTGTAACTGCAGCATTCGCAGCACCTGCTTTCGCTGCTTCACCAGACGTATACGTCGTCAACTTCCGTAACGCACAGGACAATAACTCTGCTCGTTTGGACTCACAGCTTTCATCTGCCCTCGTCATTTCTGGCGTAAATGCTGAAGAAGTCGTCATCGACACTTCAACAGCTGCTAAGTGGGAAAAAGGTGCGCATGAAGCATTTGACCGCGACATCGTTCCTGTTTTCAACCAGTGGGTTGGCCTTCCAGGGTTTGCTGCTGTTGTTGATGCTAAGACAAAACGCGTCATTGGATGTGTAAACAGCTCTTTTTCTGCTAACGAAATGGCTGAAAAAATTCGTCAAATGGCGTCAACATCTACGAATTCAGCTTACTTAAGCCGCGCGTCTGTCTCAACAAAGACAACACGCTGCCCTGCTGCCCACAATGTGGATCCGCTCGGAAACTAATAGCGTAATGTTATTTCTGACTACGGAGAAGCTCGGAACCTTTTAGGTTTCGGGCTTTTCTTCTGACTATTCACCACTTTGTGAATAAGTGTTTCACACTGAGTTCACCCAAAGTAGCTATAAGTCCCCCTATGAAAAATTTTGTAAAAGCCTCTTTAGCCGGCCTCGCTCTAACGTTAGGCCTAAGCAGTTTCACACAAGCCTATTCTGGCTCGACACCTGACGTCTATGTCGTGATGTTCCGTGCTGATTATTGCGCACCTTGCAAAGTGGTCGAACCAGCCCTGTATCAAGCCTTGAATACATTAGCCGACCCCCGAATTGAATATGTCCATATTGATATCGGCGCAGGTAATGGCGAAAAAAACGCCCATACCGTATTTGATCGCGGCTTAGTTCAGCAATATAATAGCTGGCTCGGCGTCACAGGTTTTGCCGCCATTGTTGATGGCGATACGAAGCAAACATTGGGCTGCATCAATCTGACATATGACGCCAGTTCAATGGCCTCGCATATCCGCAATTTGCAAAATGCCGCTCAGCAAAACCAGCAGACCTTTGATATAACCTGCCCTGCGCCGAACCTGCCTGTTTAAACCGCGCTAATTGCCGTAAACTGCCTCACGGGCCGCCTTTAACTCGATAGCCATGCGAGCCCGGATGGCTTCATCCGTGATGTCGCAATTTGCATCGGTCAAGTCAGCTCTTAATTTGCGAAAAACATCATCATCGCCGACCTCTTCCATATCAGCTATGATAACTTCTAACGCATATTTTTCTGCCTCAGCCTCAGACTTCCCCATCAGATCAGCCGCCCAATGGCCCAATGCCTTATTCCGTTTGGCTTCAGCTTTAAATTCTTGCGCCGCATCAAGAACAAATTTCGTTTCTTGCGCGTTACCCCGTTCGTCAAATGAGCTCATTTTCTAAAATCCTGATAAAGTTGTTCTCGTTTCTCCACATGTAAGTCTCCACTAGGGTCGCTTCAAGCTGCAAATTCCTCAAATTCTAAGCATGGCTGCATTGTGACCAGGCCAGCAAGAGGCTATGGGGTGTCAAACGGGCCACAAGGCTGACTCGTAAACCTTTAGTCGGAGCTGCCAAATGAGCCGCCGCAAACAAATTTACGAAGGCAAAGCCAAAATCCTCTATGAAGGGCCTGAACCCGGCACTCTGGTTCAATACTTCAAAGACGACGCAACGGCCTTTAACGCTCAGAAAAAAGCTATCCTTGATGGCAAAGGTGTTTTGAACAATCGAATCAGCGAATTTGTCATGATCCGCTTGGCCGAAATCGGTATTCCGACCCATTTCATCAAGCGCCTAAACATGCGTGAGCAGCTTATAAAAAAGGTCGAAATCATTCCTCTGGAAGTTATCTGCCGCAATGTCGCCGCTGGAACCATGGCAAAACGGCTTGGAATGGAAGAAGGCACGAAACTTCCCCGCGCTGTTGTAGAATTTTGCCTAAAGCGTGATGATCTAGGCGATCCCCTTATTGCTGAAGAGCACATTCATGCTTTCGGATGGGCGACGCACTCTGAAGTGGACGAAATTATTGCCATGACCTTGCGGATCAATGATTACCTGCAAGGTATGTTCGCAGGTATCGGCATCAAGCTCATCGATTTTAAAATCGAATTTGGACGCTTGGACGTTCACCTCGAAAACGGCACAACAGCGCATCAAGTTGTCCTCGCAGACGAAATTAGCCCAGACAGCTGCCGTCTTTGGGACCGCGAAACAGACCGTAAGATGGATAAGGATCGTTTCCGGCGTGACCTCGGTGAAGTCACAGAAGCCTATACAGAAGTCGCAACGCGCCTCGGCATTCTTAAAGAAACCAATAATAAAACCACACCGAACCTCTCGGTCGTGTCAAACGACGATTAAAGGAGAAGCAGATGAAAGCCCTCGTCTATGTCGGTCTCAAGCCCGGCGTTTTGGATCCACAAGGCCGAACAATCGCTCGTTCTTTGAACAATCTCGGCTTCGAGGAAGTGAAAAGCGCATTTCAAGGTAAAGTCATCGAATTGAACCTAACAGGTACAGATGCCGACGCAGCCGAAGCGCGCGTGAAAGAGATGTGTGAGAAGTTGCTCGCCAATACGGTTATCGAAAATTACCGCGTTGAAATGGTAACTGACTCGAAAGCGGCAGAGTAAACTATGCAAACCGCCGTCATCCGCTTTCCCGCCTCTAATTGCGATCGCGATGCCGCGGTGATCTTAGAGAAACTCACAGGCCGTAAACCTCTTATGGTCTGGCACCGCGAGACCGAGTTACCCTCTGGTGTAGGTTTTGTTGTCCTGCCGGGTGGCTTTTCATATGGAGATTACTTGCGCTGCGGCGCTATCGCGTCTCGCTCGCCTATTGTGCAAGACATCAAAAATAAATCGGAACGCGGCCTAACTGTCGCTGGCTTTTGTAACGGTTTCCAAGTTCTCACCGAAGCAGGCATGTTACCAGGTGCGCTTATGCGGAACCAAAATTTGAAATTTGTCTGCCGACCTGAACGGTTGAAAGTTGAATCCAATAAATCTCGGTTTACATCAAAATATGAAGCGAATTCGGAAGTGGTTTTCCCCGTTGCTCATCATGATGGCAATTATTTCGCGGATAAAGAGACGCTCAACCGCATTGAAAAAAGCGGCCAAGTCTTATTTCGCTATGCCAATAATCCAAATGGCTCCCTGAATGATATTGCAGGCATCGTAAATGAAGCTGGCAATGTTTTCGGGATGATGCCTCACCCCGAACGCGCTGTTGATGCCATGCATGGCGGCACGGACGGATTAGACTTTTTTAAATCCATCTTGGAGACAGTTTAAGATGGCTAAGAAAACCTCTGAAATAACTCCGGAAATTGTAGCTGAGCACGGCCTCTCTAAAAGCGAATATGAAATCATTCTAGACCGCCTAGGCCGTGAACCAAATTTGAATGAGCTTGGTATATTCTCTGTCATGTGGTCAGAGCATTGCTCTTATAAATCCTCACGTCGTCACCTCGCGAAATTCCTCACAAAGGGCGACCGCGTCATCCAAGGTCCGGGCGAGAACGCAGGTGTTATCGATATTGATGACGGCGATGCCATTATCTTCAAAATGGAAAGCCATAATCACCCATCTTACATAGAACCTTACCAAGGGGCTGCGACGGGCGTAGGCGGTATTATGCGTGATGTTTTCACCATGGGCGCGCGTCCAATTGCTCTTATGAATGCCTTGAGGTTTGGTGAGCCAACCCATTGGAAAACAAAGCAACTTGTTTCGGGTGTCGTGGCTGGCATTGGCGGATATGGAAATTGCGTTGGTGTTCCGACTGTTGGCGGTGAAACCAATTTCCACAAAGGCTATAACGGCAACATCCTTGTTAATGCGATGTGTGTTGGCCTCGCGCGTGCAGATAATGTCTTTTACTCCGCCGCGAAAGGCGTTGGAAATCCAATCTTCTATGTCGGCTCTAAAACGGGGCGTGATGGCATCCACGGCGCAACAATGGCGTCAGCCGAATTTGATGATGATAGTGAAGAAAAGCGCCCAACCGTTCAAGTGGGTGACCCCTTCACTGAAAAACTCCTCATTGAAGCTTGTCTGGAGCTTATGGAAACAGATGCAATTATCGCTATTCAAGATATGGGCGCAGCAGGCCTCACCTCTTCCTCCATTGAAATGGCTGATAAAGGCGGCGTCGGCATCGAGCTCAACCTCGACCTCGTCCCGCAACGCGAACCGAATATGACCGCATATGAAATGATGCTGTCTGAATCCCAAGAACGCATGTTAATGGTTATCCAGCCAGGCAAAGAGCAGCTCGCTTTTGATATTTTTGAGAAATGGGAATTGGACGTTGCTCAAATTGGTAAGACGACAGATACAGGTCGCCTCGTCCTCAAACATGACCGTAAAAAGGTCTGCGATATTCCAATCGCTCCGCTCGCGGATGATGCACCAAATTATGATCGACCGCATATAAAGCCGAAAGCGCGCCCTATTTTGGACGCCGGCGATATTCATGAAACACAAGACTATAATGACGCCTTATTGCGCATCATGACATCACCCAATATTGCGTCAAAACGTTGGATTTGGGAGCAATATGACCGCCATGTGATGACAGATACTGTCGATAGTAGTCAGAGCGGCGGAGACGCAGCGATTGTCCGTATTCATGTCTCGAATAAAGCTGTCGCTATCACGACGGATTGCACGCCTCGCTATGTCGAAGCCGACCCATTTGAAGGCGGCAAACAATGTGTTGCGGAAACATGGCGCAACCTCACCTGTGTCGGGGCCGACCCAATCGCAATTACGGATTGCTTGAACTTCGGAAATCCAGAACGCCCTGAGATTATGGGCCAATTCGTGAGCGCAGTTGAAGGCATGAACGAAGCCTGCCGCGCCCTTGATTATCCCGTGGTGTCAGGAAATGTTTCACTTTATAATGAGACAAACGGCCAAGCTATCCCGCCTACACCGGCCGTCGGCGGTGTCGGCCTCATACCAGATTTACATAAATTCACGACCCTGGGCAGAGCCAAAGAAGGCGACACCCTCGTTCTTATTGGTGAAACAACAGGATGGTTAGGATCTTCAATTTACCTATCAGAAATCCTATCTCGCGAAGATGGGGCTCCGCCGCCCGTTGATTTGCCCGTAGAAAAGCAAAATGGTGACTATGTCCGTAAGCTCATCCGCAACCGCCGTGTAAACGCAGTCCATGACCTTTCCGATGGTGGCTTGGCCGTCGCAGCCTGTGAAATGGCCTTCACAAGTGGCCAAGGCATGGCGCTGTCTAGCCCTTTAAATGGACAGCGCCATGGTTGGCTTTTTGGGGAAGACCAAGCCCGATATTTGCTTGCAGTTGAAAAAAATTCCGTCAATCCAGTCATCTCTACGGCAAAGTCTAAAGGCATCGCGGCACAAGTCGTTGGCACAGTTGGCGGCGACCGCATTAAAGCCGATGGCGCCTTTGATGTGTCACTCGACAAGCTCCGGGCTGCAAATGAAGCCTGGCTGCCAAACCTAATGTCAGGAGACGTGCAAAATGGCGATGGCTGAAGAAGACATTGTCAGCTTGATTAAAGCTACCCTCCCTGATGCAGATATCGAAATGATTGATCTCGCCGGCGATAATAATCACTGGAAAGCTATCATCACAAGCTCGGCCTTCATTGGGAAATCCCGTGTGGCCCAACATCAAATCGTCTATGCAGCACTCAAAGGAAGTATGGATGGCGCGAATGGCCAATTACACGCACTTGCCCTTGAGACAAGAACACCCGCCACTTAGAGGCCTATAGGGTTGAAACTTCGCTTTTCATGCCTACCTCAAGTTTGAAACGAAACAGGAATTCCGACATGTCTGCACAAGAACAAATCGCAAAAACCGTCAGTGAAAACGATGTTGTCCTCTACATGAAGGGCACGCCCATCTTCCCGCAATGCGGGTTTTCTTCAACAGTCGTACAAGTCTTTGACTATCTCGGTGTAGATTATGCCAGCGTCAACGTCCTCGAAGATATGGACATTCGTCAGGGCATTAAAGAGTTCAATAATTGGCCGACAATTCCGCAAATCTTCGTCAAAGGCGAATTTATTGGCGGATGTGACATCGTACGAGAGATGTTCGAGAACGGCGAATTAAAGACGCTATTGCAAGATAAGGGTGTTAAAACAGACGCCTAAGTGGTTCCCAATTCCCTAACACCTCGTTAACATCAAGCTAACCTGACGTTGTTATAATCCCCGAAATTTCTCTATAGAGAAACATACTAGGGGGTGCGTCATGCCTAGGTTTGGTATTAAATTAAAGTCACGTCGTAAGACGGGTATTGGCGGATTCCATGCCGAATATCTGAACGACCGCGATACTTTGCAAAGCCGAAAAAAAATCGGGCTATCCCGTAGTATTTTTTCTAGCTTATCTCTACTTTTTGGCGGCTGCATGATCTATGTCAGCCTGCATTACATTCCGGCATTCATTCAACCAAAACAGGTTCTGCAATTCGTATCTGGCGATTCAGCTGCTTTGAACACCTATGACTTTGATCGAAATTCAAAATTCCATAATTGGTTCGACCCCTATCTGAAACTTTTTCATTTGGACCGCACCTATATGAAATCAGGTCAGCAAGTTGATGTTAAGTATGATTTGCCCGAGGGCGCTTCTGCTAAACTTGAAATTGTCCAATGTCGGCAAGCCTGGATTATTGAGATATTCAAATGCGATGTGATTGGGCAGTTTAACTCAACGACGAAACGACGCAGTGGCGTCCAATCTTTTGCCCTCAATCAAAATGGGTTTTATCATTTTAAACAAGAGGTTATGGACGTCCCTGAAGGTGAGCCATACCGAATCCTTTGGGAACGCGGACTTTAGCCCATAAGAAAGCCTGCCACGGAGTAACCCGGGCAGGCTTTGAAATTTGATTTCGTAGAGGCTCCCTAGCGGGAGTAGAATTCCACGGTAAGGTTTGGTTCCATAACCACGGGATAAGGCACTTCGTCAAATGACGGTGTACGCGTAAAGGTGGCTTGCATCGCCTTTGGATCAAGCGAGATATAATCTGGAACTTCACGCTCTGAGCTTTCAAGCGCTTCAAGTACCAAGGCCATTGTGCGAGACTTTTCGCGAACTTCGATAACATCGCCTTCTTTACAACGATAAGACGGGATGTTGACCTTCTTGCCATTTACAAGAACGTGACCGTGATTGACGAACTGACGTGCAGCAAAAACAGTGGGAACGAACTTAGAACGATAAACCACAGCGTCCAAACGGCGCTCGAGTAGACCGATTAGGTTTTCCGAGGCATCGCCCTTCATCCGGGTTGCTTGATCATAGGTCCTGCGGAACTGTTTTTCCGTGATATTGCCGTAATAGCCTTTTAGCTTTTGCTTGGCGCGGAGCTGCGTACCAAAATCGGAGAGCTTACCGCGGCGGTTTTGACCATGTTGTCCAGGAGGATAAGAGCGCTTGTTAACTGGAGACTTTGGACGGCCCCAGATATTTTCGCCCATACGGCGATCGATCTTATATTTAGCTGAATGACGCTTAGACATGTGCGTCCTTTCTATTTTGACGTGGGCCGGCTCACTTCACCTCGAAGCAGCGATTACAACGGCGGCACCACACCTTCCCGTAGTTCAGCGGGCTACCTAGCGAATTAGAGGTCAGTGTCAAGTCTTTGCGGCATAGACGTACGGCAAAACACCATTGGCTTTTCAGTGATTTGGTGACACAGCCTGTCCATGAGTTCACCCGACAATATCACCTCGCAAGACGATAGGAAATTCGGAGTCCTTTCGGGGGCCATTGCTTATGTAATGTGGGGTCTTTTTCCTATTTATTTCGTCGCGGTTAAACAGGTTCCAACACTCGAAATTGTTAGCCACCGAATCCTATGGTCCATTCCCTTTGGACTGATTATTTTGATCTTTCGAAAGCAGGTCTGGCAGACACTCGCGATTTTCCGCAACCCAAAAACGACTGTGCTCCTCGCGCTCGCAGCCTTCGCTTTGGCGACGAATTGGGGAGTCTATATTTGGGCTATACAGCAAGATCAAATTTTCCAAGGCAGCCTCGGATATTATATTAATCCATTAACCTATGTTCTTGTAGGTGTGGTGTTTTTGAAAGAAGTTATTTCACGATTGCAAATTTTCGCAATTGCACTGGCCTGTATCGGCGTTGCGATTCTAACGTTCCAAGGCGGTGTATTTCCGTGGATATCATTGGTCCTCGTCCTGACCTTTACACTCTATGGAGTCTTACGGAAACAAATCGATGTCGGCGCAATGCCGGGCTTATTCATCGAAACGCTCGCACTCTTATTACCTGCCCTTCTTTTACTCGCCTTTTTGTCCAGTAAGGACATATTAGCATGGGGAAACTCTGGCTGGGAAATAAACGCGCTTTTGGTCTTCGCTGGCCCTTTGACTGTGTTACCGCTTCTAGCATTTGCTTTTGCAGCGCGACGGATTTCGCTCTCGGCTTTGGGGTTATTGCAATATATCGGCCCGACATTGCAATTTGCACTCGCCGTTTATTATGGCGAAGCCTTTACGCAAGCCCATGCTTGGTGCTTTGGATTTATATGGATAGGCGTCGGCGTTTTCACATATGATGCTATTCGGAAATCCCGCCAGCAGAACCTGGCTGTTTCCCCGTTAGGAAATCCCCAAACAACGCCCCGCCCGGACTCCCAATAAAAACGCCAAGCAAATAAATCGCGAACATAATCAAAAGCTGTATGAGAAAGAAATAAGCCCCATCTAACAACATGTTTTGATCGGGCGCTTGCGGAGTTTCTTTCAACGTCTTACGGCGCGCGGATGCAAAGAGAGCTGTTGACACTAAGGCAAGCACCATAACGAACCAAACACGCACACCCAAATAGCCTGCAACACCGCTGAGTAAGAGTAAAAGATAGCCAAGATATTTCATGAGCTGTCTCCTGACCGAGTCCAGCGTTTGAGTAAAGGCAACAGATGTCAAAATCTGCGAGAGGGCAGAACGTTATCTTTTGATAATAGCAGGAACCTTATCTATTCCACCAAAATAAGAAACATAGCTTTCTATAATTTCTATTTCATCCTTCACCCTAGGGTCGTCCAGATGCCTGACCTTATTTAAAATAAGTTTAGCTTTTCTCAGGTCTCGACGAACACCGCTTGCAGCCCGATAATGCCTAGCTAACAAATAGCTCGCATCTGCATGCCCAGCTTGATGCGCCTGTTCTAAGGCTTGGATATATGGCTGAATAGCCTCCATGTAGCCAGTTTCCATCATAGAAAAACCAAGTATTTCCTGAGCTCCGCTATCTCCATACATCGCGGCTTGTGATAGCCATACAAATTGTAGATTTTTTGAATCTGAAATTTCAGATCTCGCGTAATGATCCGCAAGCGTTATCATAGATTGAACATCACCGTTTTCCGCTTGATATTCTAGATATTCAACACCTTTTTCGTGGTCCCGAACATTCATGGGTCCGAATAGTAACTCATGCGCAATCATTTTTTGCGCATATCTATTACCAAATTTAGCCGCCTGTCGAAAATATTCATTCGCTTTATCTTGATTCAGCGCAGCCCCTTCTCCAGTCTGATGCATAAAACCAAGTTCACTTATGGAATCTGCATGTAAAAAACGAGCCATGCGTTTTATCATGGTCACATATTTTTCGATATCTTGAGGCAACCTATTCCCATTTCGATATTCCAGCGCCAAAACGAAACCTGCGTCGAAGTCATTTAGCTCATAAGCTTTAATCAGATTTTTTTCAGCTCGAACAAGATTTGGCTGTCCATATGGATATCTGCCTAAGTCGATATTCGATAATAAAATCATCGCACTTGTATTTTGGTGCTGAACGGCTTGTTCCGAATGATAATACACCTTTGGCAGAGAGAAATTTAGACCACCTTGTCGGTACAAATGTTGAAGTCCCCGATGTGCAACTCCCGGATCCAAATCCAATAAATTGTTAAATGCGGCATGCGCTTTTTGCCAACTCGCATCGCTAGAATCTGCACTGAAATCTCGGTAAATTAAGTTACTTTTCGCGGTACCGGCCCCCTTTTCAGCTGCTTTTTCGCATAAAGAATATCCTAAAGATTCATTTTGCTCAACGCCAATGCCAGCAATCAGTAGATAGCACGCCATCACTTCGGCTGTGACATTTCCTGTTTTAGCATGCTCCAGAACTTTTTGAAATCCACCCCCCTCTGCCTGACCGTTGATATAGCTTTGAATGAGTGCATTCGGTGCCAAATTTTTATCCGCGAGATTCATCAGCTCATCGAAAGTTGGCGGTCTTTCCGGTAACGTCTCAAAGGGTTTGTCAGAAAGATTTTTCAGAGAAAATAGAACGAATAGAGCCCCAAGCCCTATAGTAAGAAAAATGAGAGTGCGCTTTAACATTCGCCAGTTACAGCAATTTAAAGTTAATAAATTTGACAACACCCGTTTAATAACGAGCGACTTATTAGAATTAACTTACTCTCATCCAAAGAACATCCGTAGATCTGTCTGAAATAAAGCACCTTAGTATAATAAGGCCCGTGTTATTCCCTGCCTCTTATTTTCTTATGTCCGCGCCTTCACCCTGTTCTTGAGCTTTTCAGAGGCCCTGAAAACCACGACACGCCTCGCCTCAATCGTTGCATATTCACCTGTTTTCGGGTTTCTTCCTGGACGTTCATTTTTCTGTCGGATTTCGAAAGTTCCAAACCCGGCTATCTTAACCGTTTCACCAGCGACCAAATCATCTTTAATATGGCCAAGCATGGACTCAAATATTTGCCCAGAATCATGTTTGGATAATCCAATCTCTTTATAAAGAGCATTGACTATATCAGAGCGATTTAAAGTTTTATGTATCATAATAACAGGCGGATAAAATTTTGATTGTTCGGCTAGTTCTAGTCAATCTTAAGGCAAGTGTTAGGTTTCAAAATTTAACACTGGAGAGATTAGGATATTTGGATTGCCGACAAAGGCAGTTTCCATCATGAGATGGATTTGCTCATTTAAGCGTATTTTCTGTGAACCAGCTGCCGACTGTAGGCGGTCCTCAAAATAATAATCGATATGAAAATTCCAGCCTAGGCGATCTAACTGAATAACAGTCAGGTTCACCTTGAAACGCAGTTCAGCTTTTGCCCGTTGGCGTTTAAATAAATATGCCATTCTGGAACCGCCAATCTTATCTCTAGGCACTTCACTAAACGTTATTTCTCCAGTGCAGGAATCTTCCCAAATGTCTACTTTTTCAATATTAAAATGCGACAAATTCAATTGCGCAATAAATCGATATAAAAGATCAATCTTGGACCTAGGCTTATCCTTACAATTAATCTGAAGTTTGTATAGTTTTGCGTGCGAAAAAACGCGCGCTCGATTAATGAGATTTAACATCTGGTATTTCTACAGCTTCGATACTCAAACTATCCGTATCTTGTCCGAATAAGAAATTAACCTCACTCCGCTCACAATTTAATCTGCTGGCAAGCAAATCTAAAATAGCAATTTTGGAGGAGCGACGCTCCCTTTTTGACTCTTTAGATGATTTCACTTTCCCACATCCTCATCAATAAGCCCCGAGCCAGAAAACAAACCCAAATGTCTACTGGCTTGAAAATGCTCGGCGCTCAAAAGCACCGAGCATTGTTCACACTAAGTACCAGGGGATAACCTAGTGCGATTTCTAAATAGCCCCTATGCTTTTCAGAAATCGACCCGTCTTTCCCTGATTTTAGAACAACATGAAGTCAGTCATGTCCTGAATTATGTGCTAAAGGTTAAAAGTTGAACCAAATAAGAATTGCACCATCATCTCTCTAAAATTCCCGTCTGATAGAGCTTTATCTTGAGTCCTCCATGCGGAATGGGAGCGCTAATTTGCACCCAATCTAATTGTGTCGCCTGTGCGAGGGCCTCATCCGATGTCACTAAGCCCACACGCCAGCCTTTAAATCGCGTCTGCATCACATCCCCAAATTCACGGTAGAGCCCCAAGAGGGCTTTCTTATTCCCAATCCGTTCGCCATAAGGCGGATTGACTATGACAAGCCCCGTTGGACCATCAGGCGCGCAGAGTTTCGATAGGGGCTGCACGGCGAAGTGACAGGCCTGTCCGACCCCTGCCCGCTCGGCATTGGCTTTGGCGGCCTCTACCGCGCCCGTACTTTGATCATAGCCATAGAAATGCGCGGGCGGCGTCCGGGTGAACCAGTCCATTTTCAATTTTTTGACGGAGTCGGCGTCATGGCTTGCGAGTTTTTCAAAAGCGAAACTCCGCTCTCGCCCCGCCATAAGGTTGCCCGCCATTTCTGCGGCTTCTATCGGATAGGTGCCTGACCCACACATGGGGTCGAACAAAGGCTCGGTCCGCTTATAACCGCAAGCCCGCAGGGTCATAGCTGCAATCGTTTCTCGCAAGGGCGCCTTTCCCATGGCTTGCTTATATCCACGTTTATGCAGCGCCGTACCAGAAGTCTCCAAAGAAACAATAACGAGATTGCGCGCGATGCGCACCTTTATGAGAATATCCGTATCTTCTAATCTCTCCGCAATGCGCGCGCCGAAGGTTTCAGAGATGGCGCGCTCAAAGCGCTGCGCTGCTGCACCGCTGTGATAAATCTCGCTTTTACGGTTAGTGCTGACCTCGACTTTGACGGAATGACCCGGCGCGAGAAACTTTGCCCATGGGAACTTCCGTGCCTGTTTATCGAGCTGCGCGAGATGGTGCGCGCGAAATTCTCCGATCCGCGCGAGCACTTTAGACGTACCGCGAAGCACCAAATTGGCGCGCCAAACTTCGGGCCAACCACCTTGAATGAGAACTCCGCCTGAAATGGCTTTGGGTTTCTTAAACCCCTGCTCTCGCACCTCAGCTAAAAGGAAGTCTTCAAGCCCAGGAAGGGTCACGAGGAAAATTTCAAATGTGGCTGAAACGCTATCGATCATATCGCGCGGGACGTATCATGGGGCGGCAGGAATGGAAATGTGAAAGACACTAAGCCTCAAAAGCTAACTTAGGATTCACTGAGCTAATATCTTAGCCAATCCTTCAATTTCGACGGCACTCGTATATCCATGCACAGAGAAACGATACCCCTCTTTGCGCTGATCAAACTTTATGTTCTCCGCGTGCAGATTTTCTCTAATTTTGTCACCATGCGTATTCGCAACAACTAGCGTGCCGCCTCTTTTTGTGGGGTCAATGGGTGAGACGGCTGCGCCTTTGGGTAGGGCTTCATGCAACTTACTCAAATGTGCTTGAATGCGCTTTTGCGCGGTGTCCAATCCAATTTCTCTCCAAATTTCCATCGCGCCATTTGCAAGAACATAGGGGGCTGGCGATGGCGTACCGCCAAAAAACCTCATCGCATCGGACGCGTAGCGGAAATTTTGAATATCCATTTCAAAGGGGTTTTCGTGCGAAAACCACCCTACATCGACGGGGTGGCATTTCGGTAAAACAGCTTCAGAGGCGTAAAGAAAGCAGGCGCCAGGTCCGAAACATAAGAATTTCACGCCCGTTCCAATTACAAAATCGGCGTCCCATTGCACAGCATTAACAGGTACGGCTCCTAAGGACTGCGCGACATCAACAATTGAGGTTGCACCCGCAATTTTCGCTTTGGCGCAAATTTCCTCGACGGGTAGAATATGCGACGTATTAGAAAGCGCATGCGTTACCAATACAAAAGCGATCTGATCATTTATGACGGAGTCCCAAGCGTGAAATTCTGATGAATCGCCCTCAATAAATTGCAGACGGTAGCCAAGCGTCTCTGCCTGCTTTGCTACAAATCCGACCGTTGGAAAATCCATTTCTGAAAGAAGAATAACGTCACGACCATCAGATTTCGGAAGGCTAAATAGGATTTTCGTCAATGCGCTCGATACATTATTTTGCGGACAAATTTCCGCAGCTTTGACATTTAGTAATTTTGAAACGCCCAAGCGAAATCTTTCAAGTTCTTCCATCCAAAGCGTCCAATTTTCACCCGACATCCACGGACCAAAGAGACGTTCCTTAATCGCCGCTTGACTAACTTTCGGTAGACATCCGACGCTGTGCGAAAGAAAATAATTATCTGGAACGTGGAAATGCTCACGCATTTGGAGCAAGCTTGTCACGTTTTTTGCCATATGTTCCACCCCAGCGGTCTGTCATCTCAGCGCGGACCTGCCAAAGAGCGGGGAAAAACTTCTGGCGGATGCCCTCATTCAAAATCTCAACAGGCCGTCCTTTAAGTGAATTTGCGGCCACCCCAATAGACCTATAAATGAGCTGCATATGCGCATTACGGAATTTCTGGAACTGTTCGTCAAATTCCGCAAAAGCTTCTGCCATCATATAAGCTTCATCATGCGTATATTCGCTATCATAGATTTGTTCTAGGGTACGGCTCCCACCTTCTAGGTAGACATCTGTAAAGGTTTGCCAGAGATCCGCTGGCATTTTTAGCAACACACGAAAGCCAGGGCTTTCTTGTCCGCTGCCATTACCGAGCTTTAGACGAATTTCTTGATAATCTTTCGGGGACATTGTCTCTAGGAGGACAAGTTGGCTTGTCATCATTTCTTGGCAAATATGCACACGCCGGAATAATGTCAGAGCCTTAAGTGTCCGCCCTGCCCGAATTTCATCATCTATGTCCATCAGCGTCGTTGCTATGAGCTTCATCCAAAGCTCCTCGACTTGATGAACGATCATGAATTGCAATTCATCTGGATTGCAAAGCTCGCCCGGCTCTTGCTGGCATGCCAGCAACTGTTTCGTATTTAAGTAAATTTCATAATCAAGGTCGCCTGCACCGCGCATGATTTTTTCGTATTTGGTTCTGTCCATGTTCTTTGCCCTCGCGAATTAAAAATATTTCAGAAGACAAAAATCTAGGCGTGCCCTGTCAGCCAATTACGCAAAACATGCTGCGCCAAAGAAATTTCATGGGATATGTGAAGTTCAATAATCACGGAATCAGCATGCCTGAAAGAGGCAAAAGAGTAAAGCAGAGGGCCCCGTTGAAGACCTTTTTATTGTAACAAACTAAAGCGCTTGCTGCATATCTTGCTGCGAGAGACCCAATTCTTTGCCAGCTTTGATAATCTTATTGATCGTCTTTTTATCTAGATTTCCTGTTTCACTGGCCAAACGGCATAAATCGGCAAACATAATTCTGGCGGTTGCGGTATTGCCATTAATGGCGCGCCAATAAGGATGAATAATATCCTTTATCGTCGTCTTACTATCTAGAACCTCGGCCACTAACTGTTGGTAAGATTTATATTTACGACCATCGCCGAGTTTCAAGAAACTTTCTATCCCAATGATGGTTTTCCTGTCTGTTCTTGTGAAAACGGCAAAAGCGAGCCTTATCAACGCGATGGTTCTAACATCCAAATTCGAATTTTTGAACATGGCTGTGGACGTCCCCATCAGGGCCGCCGACATTGGGTTCGCCG